>NC_008531.1:1373000-1677500 GCF_000014445.1 Leuconostoc mesenteroides subsp. mesenteroides ATCC 8293
TCTAACTTTCAATATCAACCAAGAAACGCCAGAGCAAACTGATGACTGGCGTTTTGTTCGCGCGGCTGTGAATCTGATGACACATTATGTTCACACGAAAAAAATTAGGGCAACATTACAAGAAGTAAATATTGACATCAAAAGTAATATGAATCATCCTACAGGTAAAATTGGTCTTGGTTCGTCTGCAGCCGTGGTTGTAGGCATCGTATCGGCTTTTAATAACCATTTCAAACTCAACCTAACGTTACTGACTCAATTTAAAATTGCTGCGCTCGCACACTTGCATGTGCAGAAAAATGGTTCATTAGGTGATGTTGCAGCAATAACATACGGCGGTGCTATTTCATACCAAAGCCCTGATTTGTCTCAATATCAAACGGCAGATAAAAATTGGCTACAGCCTGAAATTGTAGATGTGCCCTGGAAAAAACTAAACATCGTTCCCCTCAGTTGGCCGCAAGACTGGCAAATCCTTTTAGGTGCCACACATGAAAGCGCCGATACAAGTAAGGCACTCGCCTCAAAAACATTGCCAACTTCTTTTTTCAAAGAAAGTCAACATGTCGCTGACGACGTCGTTCAATCGGTTATTAAAAACGACTACAAGCAATTTTCAAAAGGTTTAAAATTAAATCAAACCATCTTACGGCACACATTATCCCAAAAATACGTTACACCAAAACTAGCAATTCTACTGCAGACACTTGGCGATACCGCAGGAAAAATCAGTGGTGCTGGATTTGGTGATAATGGCTTTGCTGTTGTTAATGGACCTACAGATTTACCAGAAATGTGGCTTGCAGCTGGAATTGAGCCACATTACGTCCAAATTGCCCCACAGAATCGAGGTTAAAATGACTGAATCTGCTCAATCTCATCGTAAAGATGAACATCTATCGCTTGGTGTCAAACTCTGGCGTCAAAATACAATGCCTGTCATTGGTGCAACTTATGATGATGTACGTTGGTTACCCAATACTTTTCCCGAAACGAGTGTGTCAGAAGTTGATGTTTCAACCAAATTATTTGAACACCACTTTAAATGGCCCTTCTACATTGAAGCCATGACAGGCGGATCAGCTTTAACTGGTCGCATCAATATGGAACTTGCTGAGGTAGCTGCTGAGTCAAATATTGCTATGGCAGTTGGCTCACAATCGATTGCACTTAAAGAACCAGAAACTCGTGATACATTCACAATTGTTCGTAAGAAGAATCCCAATGGTTTTCTATTTGCCAATTTAGGGGCCGACCATCCTATTTCAAATGTACGTACTGCCATTGATATGATTGATGCTAATGCCATTGAACTTCATGTTAATGCCGCCCAAGAACTTGTCATGGCTGAAGGTGATCGCAAATTCTATTGGCTAGACAATCTTGCTGAAATCATCGCAAAGTCACCTGTTCCGGTGATAATTAAGGAAGTCGGCTTTGGTATGAGTCAGTCTACTTTCAAACAAATTGCCGATCTAAATCCAGCTGCTATCAATGTTGGTGGAGCAAACGGAACAAATTTTTCTATTATTGAACAAAGGCGTAATCGCCTTTCTGAAGCTGTTAATTTAGATCATTACGGACTATCAACTGTCGAAAGTTTGCTGGAAGCAAAAATGGCTAAAAATAACTTACCCTTAATTGCTACAGGAGGCATTCAAAGTGTGAATCATGTCATAACTAGTCTCATGCTGGGCGCGTCTTTAACTTCTAGTGCTGGTTTCATGCTCACAACACTAATGGAAAAAGGTCAAAAATCATTACTCGAAGAAATTAATGCATGGCAAGTAGCGTTGCCACGTCTATTCACATTACTTGGTGCCCAAAATATCACGGAACTGCAACATAAACCACTAATATACAGCCCTAACCTACAAAATTTTATTGCACAACAAAAAGCATCTCAATGAGATGCTTTTAAATTTGTTATTTTATTAAATCAACTTTGTCAAAGTCAACAATAGCAATTACTGGTAAGTTTCTGAAAAAATTATTGTAGTCCATACCATAGCCCACAAGGAATTCATCCGGCACTTCCAAACCAAAATAATCAACTTCAAAATCAACTACTCTAGCCTCTTTCTTATCAGCCAATGCCACTGTGGTCACACTTGAGGCACCCTTTAATTCAAAATAATTGTGCAGCCACTGCATTGTTCTTCCTGAATCAATAATTTCATCAACAATAACAACATCCCGCCCAGTTAAATCCATGCTAACATCATGAACTACTTTGACTTGACCAGTTGATGCTGCGCCTGAATAACTTTTAACGTCTACAAAATCGAAATCAACATCCAGTGGCATCTTTCGAAGTAGATCGGTGGCGAAGATAACCCCGCCTTTTAATACGGCAATAAAAATAGGTCGTTCTTTATTTCCCTCAAACTTTGTAGTCAATTCATTAGCCACACGCTGAACCTGTGCTTGAATATCTGTTTCTGTCGCCAACACCCCTTTGATAGCTGGGTGTGTGATTAAAGGTTTCATGCTAGACCTACTCTCTTAAAAATTTCATCAACATGTCGCAAATGATAATGATAATCAAATGCATCGTCAACTTGTTCTTTTGTTAAGTTTGCTTGGATGGTTGGGTCTGCATCTACTAGGTCGCGGAACATCAATTGCTCATCCCACGAACGGGCTGTCAACGGTTGGACAGTGTCATATGATTGCTCACGTGACAATCCTGCATCAATCAAACTCAACAGTAAACGCTGTGAATATATTAACCCATACGTACGGTCCATATTCTTTTTCATTGTTTCTGGGAACACACCCAAATTATTTAGAATACCAGTATGGCGGTTTAACATGTAATCAAGTAACGCGGTTGCATCTGCAAGTATGATACGCTCTGCAGATGAATGCGAAATATCACGCTCATGCCATAAAGTAACGTTTTCCAAAGCAGTTACTGCGTAACCACGTAGCACACGTGCCAATCCAGTAATATTTTCATCACCAATTGGGTTTCGCTTATGTGGCATGGCCGATGAGCCCTTTTGTCCTTTAGCAAAGCCTTCTTCAACTTCATGTATTTCAGAGCGCTGTAGGGAACGAATTTCAGTAGCGAGCTCTTCCATTTGAGTACCAATCAAGGCAATTGTCTGGATATAATCTGCGTGTAAATCACGTGGTAGTACTTGTGAACCAACTGGTTGAGGGGTTAGCCCAAGTTCTTTCATAGCAACTTCTTCAACACGTGGTGGCACGTTTGCAAATGTACCAACGGCACCTGAAAGTTTCCCAGTTTCTACCTCTGCCGCAACACGTTCAAAACGTTCTATAGCGCGTGTTGCTGAAGCATAGAAACGTGCCATTTTCAAACCAAAAGTTGTTGGCTCAGCATGCACCCCGTGCGTACGACCCATCATAACTGTGTCTTTATATTGCACAGCTAATTTTTTAATTGCTTCACGCCAGTCTTGCAAATCTTTTTTTATCATATCATTTGCTTGGCGCAAACGTAAAGCTTGTGCTGTATCAACAACATCCGTTGAAGTTAGACCATAATGAATCCACTTGCGCTCATCACCCAAAGATTCAGATACGTTACGTGTAAATGCAACTACATCGTGTCGTGTAGATAATTCTATTTCTGCTATTCGATCTACATCAAATTTTGCATTTGCACGTATTTTTGCAAGATCCTCGGCTGGAATGTGGCCTTCGGCGACCCAACCAGCGTCAACAGCAATTTCAACATCTAACCATGTTTGATATTGATTTTTCAGCGACCAAATGTCGCGGAGTTGTTCTCGTGAATATCGTTCAAGCATTATTTTTGTCCTTTGTGAAATAAAGTGAAGCAGCGAGTAATAAGCCACCAAACGTGTTACCTAAAAATGCTGGCACAAGATTATGCAACATTTGTACCAATGTAATCGTACCATTAAAATAAGCAGCTGGCAGCAAGAAAAAGTTAGCAATAACATGATTGAATCCAATCAACACAAAGATCATGACTGGAAACCACATACCTACTATTTTCCCAATGGTATCCTTGGCGACCATACCTAAGTATACACCCATCGCCACCAACCAATTCGCACCGATTGCCGAAAAGAAGATCATCGGCATACTTGGAGTTACTTTAGACATTGCCATTGTCGCAACTTGTTTGCCATAAATATCCACCTTAGTCAGTCCTAAATAGTGTCCAAAAATATAGGCTAATAAAATCGCACCAAGTCCATTGAGCAAAGTTATCAGTATTACTTCAAAAAAATAACGTAACCAACCCAAATTACGATTTAAAGCGCCGTAACCAAGAACAAACATATTTCCAGTAGCTAACTCTTGTCCAGTGAACACAATCATAATTAGTCCGACCGGAAATAAAGATGCGCCGACCAAAGAGACAACGGGAGATTGGAGAGCAGTTAGTGGTGCCATTGCACGTATTGCTGCTAAAAATCCCAAAGAAATAGCAACGCCACCCAGTATCCCAAGCGTTACTTTTTTCCTGAGAGGATAGCCAACTTTTCGTCGGACAGTATCAACTAGCAATGCTTGCATTTCATCGTTTGTGTGCATATTCATCTCCAGAATAACTTTATTTAATTTTCTCTACTCAATTATTTTACCAGTTATTTTACTGGTTGCGTTCGTAATTAAATTAGTATTTTCTCACAAAAATAAAAAAAGTTCGGTTTACCCGAACGAAACAGTGTTTTTTATAATTTTAAGCGAACGTTTGGATTGTAAGCGTTCACAGGCCTAAATAAAACTTTGAAAATAAGGCAGCAAAAATTGCACCAACAAATGGCGCTATTCCGGGCACAAGAATACCGTATTGGAAATCACTGGAGGCTCGTCTTTTCCAAGGAATAATTGTATATGCAATACGAGGCCCCATATCTCGAGCAAGGTTCATTGCAAATCCAGTAGTACCACCTAGACCCATACCAACAGCCCAAACTAAGAAAGCCACAGCTAGCGGAACCATACCAGGAACATCCCCCGCTTTTGCAGAAATAGCTAATATACCTGTCAAAAATACGAATGTCGCAAACATTTCAACAAAAAAATTACGTGGTAAGTTACGAATTGCTGGCGCTGTTGAAAAAATATTGCGAACGATTACTGGATCAATATCTTTTTCAGATAATTTAAATTGATCTGCATACATAATATAGACAATAATTGAGCCGAAAACACCACCCAATACTTCTACTAAACTAACAATTAAGAAATAATCAAAATGAATATTTCCTAAAATAAGTTGGGCCATTGCCATTGCAGGGTTAATATAAACTTCCCCGAAGATAAACAAAACAACTGCTATTCCAAATCCCCAAGTTGTAATCGAAAACAGATGACCTGAACCGTGGTATTTTGTACGATTCAACACTTCATCAGCGTGGACGCCAACTCCGAAAATAATCATGAGCGCAGTGCCCATGAATTCAGCCAACAATTGATGTATCATTTTTAATCTCCTAAGGGGTTGAAAATTTGCATGTGAAGTTTCAAATTACAGTCACCTAAACTATATTAAGGCCTCAGAACCAGACTGTAAAGCTTTTTTATGAATTTGTCAACAAACCGTCATATTTCTAGGTGTTTCGTCAAATCGTAGCTTTTAATAGTTTAATAAAATGCTATAATTACTTTTGATAATTAAAATAAAGAGGACTATAAAATGAAAGCACAAGTTGTCTATGCAACTCTTACTGGGAATAATGAAGATGTAGCAGATATTATTATTGAAGCGCTTGAAAATGCTGATGTTACGGTAAAAAAATCTGAAATTAGTCAAACCGAGGTCGATGAATTAGAAGATGTCGATATTGCCGTGGTTGTACCCTATACATATGATCAGGGCTCACTACCAGATGAAGGATTAGACTTTTATGATGATTTAGCTGATGCAAATCTTGCGGGTGTCGTATACGGTGTTGCAGGATCAGGAGATACCTACTATTTGGATGATTATTGCTTAGCAGTACCAAAATTCGAAAAGCAATTTTCGCTTACCAACGCAACTAAGGGTGCGGCAGGTGTCAAAATTAATTTAAACCCACAAGCAAACGATATCCCAACACTACAAAAATTTGCACAAGATTTAATTACTGCAGCTAAAAACAACAAATAAAAAGAAGGCGTTTAAGCCTTCTTTTTAAATATAACTAATTTACTTAATGCAAAGTTGGAAATGATTACAAAAATATTTTGTATGATATTCCAGATTTGAGCATCTTGCTTTAACAAGTTAACCCCAAAATAAAAAATAACAAAGCCAATTACGGCAGTAGCAATTCTTGCTACCAAGAACTGAAATATCTCATTGATTACCGTCTTAAGGTCGTGAGCTGTTGAGTGAAACACCCAAGTTCGGTTTGTAAGATAAGCAAAAAAGATAGACCAAAACCAAGCAAAAAGATAAGATACAGAAGAATTCATATGCCATGCTTGAAAGGCTAACCAAAAGGCAATGATGTTAACCAACATTGTTAAGCCGCCAAATACGATATACAAAATAGCTTCTTGGTACTGAGTCAGCAATAACTTTATTTTTTCCATGAATTTCTCCTAAAAATAAAATAGCCCCCAATTAGGCACTATTTCATTTTTCCTTTAAATCATCTGCAAATTCAATTATTGGATTGAATGTTTTACCAGCCTGAAATCCCTTTTTAAAGATATCAAGCTTTTCTTGCTTTCGTTCTGTATTCGAAAACTTAATTTGGAAATATTCAGCCCACATACGTAGTAACGCACGATTACGACGATAGAAATCACGTTTTTTTGCATAATATCTTTTATTTCGGTAAGAATAAAAGTAACGTGGTGTTCTGTTTTCATTATCATTAAGAAGACTACTACCCACATTTTCTGCCATCTTGTGGGTCACCTTTGCGCTTGGTACAAAATATCCAGGTGCAACACGACCAGCGCGTTCGGTATATTCAATATCATCGCCCCAAATAAAGAATTCCGTGATAGGCAACCCAATCTTTTTAACTACTTCACGTTTTACTAATAATGAAACGAACGTTGCATTTTGTAGTTGCACAGGTTCCACTTGATCCTCTGGAATTACTTTCAAACGATTCATTGGTGCTGGCTGATTCATTAGTGCACGACGCCCATCAGTCCAACGAACATCACTAGACAAGAAACCGAATTGATCTTGCTTATCAGCAAACTTCAATAACTCAGTTAACGTATCTGGATGCACAACAGTGTCGTCATCCATCAACCAAACAAAGTCATCGGTTGTGTGCTCCATAAAGTAGCGCACACCTTTATTAAAACCGCCGGCGCCACCAATGTTTTCTGGTAAACGTACATATTCGATTTGGTTGCCAAGTGAGGTTAGATACTCTTGCGTATCAGATTTACTATTATTATCAACCACAATAATGTGTGAAAGCTTGGTATCTTGCGTCTGTAAACTTTCAATTACTTCTTTTAGAAGAGTAAGACGATTAAATGTGACAATCACTGCACTGACATTCTGAGACATATTGTTTTCCTTAATTCAAAAATATTGTTAAATTTACCACTAATGTTAGTATAAACAAAAAACCAACAGTCGTATAGAAAAAAATTTTTTTAGACATATTCCATTTTACATGAATCGTCACAAAATCTAATAAGAATTCAATGAGTTTTATTGCAGCAATCAAACCAAAAACAGAAATAAATATATTTTCCGCTCGACCATAACTAAAGTACACACCACTCATTTTAGCAGCAATTATCGTAACGATGCTCCCTATCAAAATCCAAATAACTCGCATTTTAGTAGATTTGACAATAATACTATCGTTCATAACGAGCAAACCTGTTCCAAGTAATGCTGCATTTAAGCTGAATGGTAGATCAATAATTTCACCTATATATTGAGGCGCAATCATCAAAACTATTGCAGAAACAATGAGTACGCGTTTATCGGAAATTTTTTGATGCATATAATGGGCTAGTTTCATCGCAATGGGTGTCATCATTAAAAACCAACCGATTGGGTATTTCGTCCAGACTTCCCCTAAGGGCGTATTCAAATTCCCCTCATTACCAAGTGCACCAGCAGAGATAGCATCCCACCAGTTTCCCATAGCAAATTGAAATGGTGTGCGCACAGGAATCACCTGCAATGTGATAAAAAATCCAATGACTGCTAATATGGTTGAAAGCAGCAAATAACAATCAAAGATGTCACCTGGTTTACGATCTTCCAATGATGCCAATCGCGCAAGGCCCACCAATAGTAACGGCCAAGAAAAGTAACTCACCAGCTTACCTAATCCATGAAAAGCATGTAAATCACCTGTAACTTTTGTTAAATACACAACGCCAATTAAAGCAATGATGACCGTTAAGAAGGCGTTTAAATATTTTTTTGTCATATTATTTCACCTTCTGGAAAAACTTTGTTTTTAGTAAATAGTTTTTACCTGTCGTAATATCATATTGCACGAGTTTAAAATCCTTCACAAGCTTTTGTTGTTCTGCCGTCAAAGATTTTTCATCAATATTTTTTCCGTTTTTATCAATAAATGACAGTTTACCATTCTCATCACGTTTGTAGTTGTTAATTGTTGGTACTTTTTCAAGCAATTCGGTCTTCAATGCCCAGTACGGATCGACCTTCATATTGTTCATTTTAAGCACCATTGCAGTGAAATCAGATGGGTCTGCATAGCTTTCTGAAACATCAACTGTACCGTTAGCTTTTTTGGCTGCATCATTTTGCCAAATAAAATAGGGTGTTGAATGCGCTGATAAAGCATCTGTAGATGTGTTCACGAAGCTAAATATTCCTGGCCAGTGATCCCCATACCAGACCAGTGTAACCGGCCGCTTTAATTTGTTTAATTTATCAAGAAATGCTTGTGTAGCGTTATCCGTGTAATGAAGTCCCTGCAAATAAGATTCTATCGTATCCAAATCTGCATTTGAATCAGTTGGCTCAATAACATTGTAATCACGTCCGGAAAATGTCCAAGGTGTATGATTTTGCATTGTTAATAATTGAATGAATTGGCTGTCATTACCACTACTAATTTTAGAAAGCACATTTTTATATGCTGAAGTGTCGCTAGCATGATTGCCGCCACCAACTGAAGCTGTATATTTGACTGGTGTGTCACTGTCAGTTGTATAGAAATAATTAATACCCATATTTTTGTACACAGCACGTCGATTGTAAAACGAACCCACATATGGATGGACCACAATTTTTTTATCAAACTGTCCAGTGACCGTTGATTTTTCATTAATGCTACTTGTTAATTGTGAATACGGCATCGTAATTGTTGGCTTATAAGCTGTGATATTAAATCCCGTCAAGGTCGAATATTCAATTCCAGCAGTACCACCGCCATATCCTGAGGAAACCATATGGCCAGAACTTGTAGTATTCATAATATTATTGAGCTTTTTTAAAGGATTATCACTAATTGTCAATCCTGGCACATAACTTGGTTTTGTTAAAGATTCACTGAGCGTATAAATAACTGTTTGGTTTTTAAAGTTTTTATTTTGTCGTGTTGCATTGATGCTTTTTGCTTCGCCTTGGTATTTTTTTACAAGTTTCTTCATCGTGGCCTGACTATAACCCTTAGGTTGTACCATCGCATCTGTCGTTCGTGAATTTAGCAACGCGACAATTCCACCATTAGAAACAGCATCGTAAAGTGAATCCCATACTTTAGGATCATCCCCGAGCTTAATAAAGGTTTCTTTATTTTGATCAGAGTTTATTTGGAAGAAAGGCACTAACGCCAAAATAGAAATAATCATTAATACTGCACGCCAGCGAATTGATCTAAAGACAATCCATTTACTGCGACGGTAAATAATGAAAAGTAACACCGCCATAACAATTAGAATTACCACAAAAGCTATTACTAATTTGATATCTAACATTCCAATCAAATTACCAAAAGCCGTCACTTCTTGTAGACTTGCCTCGGTTATTGCTTCTTGTCTAACGTTAATCAATTGGTATTCAGCAACCGTTACGATGGCTGTTAGAACAGCCATTACGATAATTGTTACCGGTATCCGATTACTAATAAGAGTAATAAGCCACATTAATATCATTAGAACCAATACGTTTATACCGGCCGAGGTCGTTTGATTGATGACAAATTGGATACCATTTGTCCAAGCACTACGCCCCCAATCACCAGTGCCATAGGTCGGATCTGTCAGCATAACGCCAATCTGAATAATGTAAAGTGATACTATGGATAACCACAGGAACAAAAAATTAAGTCGTAAAAATTTAAATATTTTATACTTTATCTTCATTTTATTTTCCATTCTAAAAAAGGAACAGTGCTGTGCACTCTCCCCCAATTAATATAAATTCTATTATACCGTAAAACAAACAAATTTTGTGGCACTAAGTTAAACGATCTGTTCTTTGAAGTCTTTTATGAAAACTGAGCAATGTAACCAAGGTTACCGCAGATACTAAGTTTAACACAATTAACCAATTTGGCACCTGTTGTGTAATTTTTATTTTAGAATTAGCAGCTAATGCATCTTGTAGTTTTAAGGCAATTTTGCCATGTTTAATGAAAGTTTTTTGTTGCTTACCATCAATAGTTGTATTTACACGTAAGCCTTTGTAAGACAATATAGGTAATTCAATAATTGAATTTGATGGAATCATTTTTTGAACATTCATATTAATCGATTTTAAAGTGGGATTATAATTATTTGTATTGTATGTTTGACCACGTTCATCTATAATTTGATGTTTTGTCAGCAAAATACCAGATTTATCTGCCCCAATGAAAGTACTCTTATCGTTAGGATTTGACAAAGCAGATTTTGGAATGTAGTCCGTGTAGTTCTTCAAGTACCAAAATCTCTCATTGTTGCTTATTTGATTGCTAAAGGTCATGTCTGATGAATACCCATAGCCATCATGTATACCATCATAAAAAGTAGTATATTCTTTTAAATGTTGTGCCGTCCATAATTGTGAGTTACTATTTGGAAACCAATTATTTTTCACCACACCAGCCATGATAATGACTGAAATCAATCCATAAGTGATTAACCCGCTGTGGAACCTTTTAGTATTTTCATGTGTTTTTTGATTAGCTTTCAAATCTAGCAGTGTAAACATTAAAGCTAAGGCTATTCCTGGTTTGATAAATCTCGTAGCAAACTGTATAAAAGTTACTGGACTGTTTCTTAGATAGTACGGCCACGGTGTAAAATTAGTACCTAACAACATCACAATTAATCCCAGAACAACACCTAATGATGGTTTACGAGATCCAACGACAATACAAATCATGATGAAAAACAACGGTAACCATATGTCAGGACTATCACTCGGATTTAAAAATAAATGACTGAGATCCTTTACATTATTTGCAAACACACTAGTACTGACTACAGGCTTTTTAACATTGTTAAGCAGTTGGACAATTAATATAGGCCCTATAGCAGCAGCTGTTGAAAGCAATGTTACTATGCCGCCTAAAGTTATTACCCAAACAATTTTTATTTTATGATTGTTTTTAATGAGCAAAATGAATAAATAAACCGCAGTAAACATAGTTAATATAAAGAAGGTCATAACATGTGAGTAAGCAGCGATGCTTAACCCCACAGCGATATGGGCAATGATTTTCTTTAATTGTCCCTTTGTTTCTTTTGAAAAAGCATAAAGGCCATAGGCTAACCAAGGAATACCAATATATGCAGTCGATTCCGCTATGTTCCCCGGCGCTAATGCTGTGATACCAATAGTGCTCAACCATAGAATACTGCAAAAAAATGCTATTTTGCGTCCCAATTTACTATGATAACGCAAAATAATATAAACTGATGTTCCGGACAGAAAAGTAGTGAAAATCATACTTATTTTGAATGCTTGTATTGCTGAATGCGTAAAGAAAAAAATAGTTTGAACAATCTGAAGTGTTAATGCTGGGTAAAAAATATTCGTAGCTAAGCCATATTGTCCTAACGTAGTAAAATTTTGTGGATACAAGAACGCCAATCCTGATTGTCTCAAGTTTTCAATGCGCGATACATGATAATAAGCATCCCAAGGTAAACGAATTGGCACAAAAAATATCGCGTTAAACAAAATAGCAGTTGTGACTGCTATACCAACAACTGCTACTAATTCTTTATATACTTTCTTCATTTTTTTTACTCTCCTTGTTCACATTAACAATTACTGCTAATAATAACGGTAATGTATAAATAGCTGGGAGCATGTAACGTTCCATACCATTTACGGGAGACAATAATGGTACGACTGCCAATAAGCCAATTGGAATAAAGATGAGAGCTGAATAGCTCTTTTTATAAAGGCAGTAGGCAAAACTGAAAAGAACTGCCCACAAGGCAAATGCCGGTTGAAGAATTGTTCTGATAATAGGTAATGAGAATACTGTGTTTGGCCACTTAATATATTTTCTCGTAGCATCAGAGAACCAATAATGGATCTCCGGATACCAACTTGGTTGCAAGAATGTATTATATTTCATATACTCATTGCCATACATGATCCCTCGTGAATCAGGATTACTATCGAGTACTGGATTTAAGAACGAACTGTCGGCCGCAAAGAAAGTAACAACGTAAGTCTTAGGGTGCTTCAATAATTGCTTAAACCAAACCATCAAATATTGTCCAGTTTGTTTCTTGATTTTAGGTGTGGCCTCTTTCTTAAGATGACCTAGTTTTAGCTGTTTTATTTCGTAAGAACTACGTAAAAAAGAATCAACTGGGTAAAGGGATTTCAAATTGTCCGCATTATTAACATTAAAGTGATTTTTAATTTCCTTAACTGGGGTAATCTTGTTGATTGTAGCTAAATCCTTTTTGCTCAATGATTCCGGATGGTTGATAACTACTGCTGACAACTGGCGCATCGGTAAACTAATAACTTCAGCTGTTGATCCTGAAACAACATTCATCGCTGGTAAGGCAACTTTGTTCCAACCAACGTATACTGACAAAAATACTGCCAGACCAATGATGAGCTGACGAGGCATTCTTTTGTTTCGGACAATTTGTACAATAAGCAACACAAATAGTGACAAAATGACAACATAACTACCGTCATTTCTAAATAATGACATTAGTATGCCAGAAACAATTAGCTGCACATATAAAATCATTGGTAACTCAGTTTTTAAGTTCGCCACTAAAATTTTAGCATAGCATAATACAAACATTGTAGTAAATGCCAAGAAAAGTGGTGTCTTCTCTATTGTAACTTGCCAAAAAGCTACAAATGGTGAGGCGTAAAAAATAAAGGCAACCACAGCTGCTTTCTTTCCCCAGCACTCACCAATAAAACGAACGACTTTAGCGTACACCAGTGATGAAATGATTATTTGCACCAATACAATTAAAAAGAGTCCAAAGTTTGGACCAGCAATCTTTTCCCCTATTGAAAATAAACTACCAAATACCAGTGTTGAGAACCATGGATGATGATTTGTAGGATAATAAGTAAAGTCCAGTTCAGCAACGTGTGTATGAAAAAACTCAAGGAATTGGCGGTAACCGTCCCAAGAAACCATCCCAGGGAATAAAGGGAAAATTTGAATTATCCAAATCAATCCCAACCCTATAACGATATACCAATAATTTATGTAAAACTGAGATACCCTTAATTTACTAATGACTTGCCCTAAAAAAATACCAAAATTAGTAAAAATAAAGGCGAAACCACATAAGGCTACCAAAGTGATGAGCAAGTTTGTTTTGCCCATTAAACTTGGTACATAGGTAATGTTATCAGAGGGAGCCTGATACACTGACATAGTTATCACATAAAAAATAGATAAGATTGACCCTAAAAGCCAATAAGGCCAATATGATTTTTTGAATATATCTAGCTTAATTTTATACTGAAATAAAACCAGCAAAACAATAATTATCATAGCTAGTAAACTTTCATAAGCCGAAACAGAAAAACGTGCGTGTATCCGACTTGATAAAGTCTCAAAGCTAGTTGAAGGATAAGCGATACCCAGCGCTAAATAACTGATGAAACAGAACACGTAATTTATAACTTTTTTATTCATTTGAATACTTTTTAATTTTTTCATTGGCATTTATCAAATTTAACTCAAAATTTCGCTTGTTGCTTGATTGAATAGCATTCAAAATGGCTCCAGCAAAAAAAGCAGTGACAGCAACACTGAATAGAATCATCGTGACGACTAGCGTTGGCATATTATCAACTCTCCCCGTATGATAGTATGGAACAAAAACACGAAAAGCAAACAACAGCAGTGATATGAGCGACACAATCCCAGCAGATATACCGAAAAACGCAAAAGGATGATAAATACGATATAAATTGACGACAGTTTTTAGTACCCGTAATCCATCCCCATACGTATCAAGTTTAGACTCAGATCCTTCAGGTCGATCTCGATATTCAATAACTTGATTTTCAACTAACATCTTAAATTCAGTGGCATGAATCGACATCTCTGTTTCAATTTCAAATCCTCTAGACAATACTGGGAATGTTTTTACAAATTGATAACTAAATGCGCGATACCCTGTGAGGATATCTTTAATATTTGTCTTAAACAAAGTATTAATGAGTCCACGTACCAAGGTGTTTCCGGTATTATGAAATGGACGGGTGTTTTCTTCGAAGTACGTTGAGGATAGTCTATCACCCACAACCATATCAACCTTCTTATCAACTACTTTTCGATACATGTCCGGGATTGCTTGAACAGGATATGTATCATCAGCATCAATCATTATATAGGCTTCAGCATCAATTTCTCGAAACATTCTTCTAATAACAGCCCCTTTACCTTGTGCATATTCATGGCGAACAACTGCACCGGCTGAAGCTGCTAATTCAGCTGTGTTATCTTTTGAATTGTTGTCGTAAACGTAAACAACGGATCCGGGAATATTCTCCGTTACTTTTAATACGTCATTCACTACTTTAACAATTGTTTGGCTTTCATTGTAAGCCGGTATTAATATCGCAAGTTTATCCATACTTCTGTCCTAATTTTCCTCTTTCTTAATAAAAATAGGTCGCTTCTTCGTTTCTAAGAAAATAGCAGCCATATACCGACCGATGACACCCAAACTGAGTAATTGAATACCGCCAATAAATAATACAATAGTAACCATTGATGGCCAACCGGCCACACTATTATTATTAACCAGCGCCCTAATAACTATAAAAGCTGCGCTTAATAGTGACAAAGCGAAGGATAATAGTCCTAGCACCGTTATCACAGTTAAAGGTACCGTTGAAAATGAAACTACGCCTTCAATAGCATACTTTGTTAATGACCAGAATGACCATGATGTGTTCCCCGCAACACGCTCACGATTTTCAAATGGTATGTATTTCGTGTTAAAACCAACCCAAGTAAAGATACCCTTACTAAAACGTTGATTTTCACTTAATGACAAAATAGCATCTACCATCTGTCGAGTCATGACACGATAATCTCGTGCGCCATCAACAAGATGCGTTTGACTAATTTTGTTCATCCAAGTATAAAATTGCTCGGAAAACCATGACCGAATTTTTGCCTCGCCATTACGATTGGCTCTACGGGTCCCAACAGCATCATATTCACCGTTTTGAACTTCTCTCAGCATTTCTGGCAAAAGTTCAGGTGGATCTTGCAAATCAACATCCATAACAGCTACATAGTCACCATCCGCTTGCTGTAACCCAGCATAAAGGCCTGCTTCTTTGCCAAAATTACGAGAAAAACTAATATAATGAACATTATCATTAATTTTAGATAAATCTCGTAAGATCGATAGTGTACTGTCTGTCGAGCCATCATCAATGAAATGATAATGAACATCAGCAGTCAAATTAGGTTTGAGCTTCTCAATAGTATTATAGAAAATATTAATCGTTGCCTCTTCATTATGAACAGGAACAACTAATGATAATATATTTTTCTTTAAGTGTCGTTGGACTGTACTTTCCATTATGATTCCCCTCATACTTTATGTACGCCCCCAAATGGGCTTAAATTATTTTACTTGATCGTGAGCAAAATTAAATTCTTGATCAATGCCAAACTCTTGACGTACAGTATTGAATGCATCATTGAAGACCTGGTCCATATCAAAGTAACGATACTTTCCTAAGCGACCGCCAAAAATAATTTCTGGATGGCTCTTACGAGCTTCTGTGGCGTAGGATTTGTATATTTGTGTATTCTTGTCATTATTGACAGGATAATAGGCTTCTTTTGATCGATCCCATTCCTGTGGATATTCCTTTGTGATGATTGTTTTACCTTCATCAGCGAGGCCGTCCAAATGTTTCCACTCCATTACACGTGTGTATGGTGTTTCGGAATCTGTGTAATTAATCACGGCATTACCTTGATAGTTGTCTGAATCAATAACCTCATGCTCAAAACGCAGCGAACGATATTCTAATTCACCAAACTTATAATCAAAGAATTGATCAATCATGCCCGTGTACAAAACACGTGGAAACTCTGATAGCAACGTTTCCTTGTAATCAAAGAAATCTGTATCTGTCAAAACATCAACTAATCCATTGGATTCAGCGACCATATTTTCAAAAATTTGAGTATAACCGCCTACAGGAATACCTTGGTAACGATGATTGAAATAGTTATTATCATAAATAAATCTAACTGGCAACCGTTTAATAATAAAAGCTGGTAATTCAGTAGCCTTCCGACCCCATTGTTTTTCCGTATAACCTTTAATGAGTTTGTTATAGATATCTGTTCCAATCAATGAGATTGCTTGTTCTTCCAAGTTACGTGGTTGGCGATCCCCAAGATCTTTTAGTGCAATTTGCTTTTGTTCTTCAATCTTTGCATGTGCTTCATCAGGTGTTTTAGTACCCCACATCTGATAGAAAGTATTCATATTAAATGGCAAATTATAAAGCGTACCTTTATAGTTGGCAACCACTTGGTTTTGATAACCATTAAATTCCGCAAATTTACGAATATAGTCCCACACCTCTTTATTATCAGTGTGGAATATGTGGGCACCGAAGTCATGAACAGTAATACCATGTTCTGTGTGCGTATGCGTATTTCCACCAATATAGGGACGTTTTTCAACTACAAGTGAGCGCTTCCCGCGTTTAGCAGCTTCGTGTGCAAAAATCATGCCAAATGGCCCTGCCCCAACGATTAAATAGTCATAATTTTTTGTATTAAATTGATTTGTCATTAGAAATGTACCTTTTTATTTGTATTTGGGAAAAACTTTCTTTTAAGGAAATTATACCCTTTATCTAACCAGTTTGTGCGCTCTAATTCTATTACTGGGCACTCTGCTACAGTGAGCTTTTTCGTATTAACCCAAGTATCCATTAATCGTTCACTTAGAAAACCATATACCCGTTTTTCTTGACCCTCGAGCTTATCCACATCTACTTTTGCTTCTACTTTGCCAAGCACTTCAAAAATGAAATCTGTGTACTCATTGAAATACCTACGCGGCATGATAAACATGTTAAAAAGATGTGCCGATGTCGACTGTTCCATATTCTCAAAAGCAGGTAAATACTCTGGATAATCCGCAGCAATAATTTCCTTCATTATATTATAAGGTTCAGCCGTGTGTGCGTGTAAATAATGATCACGTTGATTTTCAATATAGTAATTTCGCTTTTGAGGCAAAATGATATCAGCCTTTTTCAATAATTCCTGAGTTTGTGACTCAGTTAGGATGGCCGATAAACTGTGACCTTTTTTTTTACCCAAATAACGGCGGTAATGAAGTAGCCCCACGACCGGTGTGTCTGTGTTGTGCCGAATCCAATAAATTGCAGTTAACTCATTAAAGTTAGGATTTTTAGTTGAAATATTTTGTCCAACAGCATCAGATTGATAACCATCCGGTACACTATCATGTTGGGCCGCACCCACAAATATTGGTTGATAGTCGCTATCTTCTGGCATGATATACGGTTTATGTGTTGCAATGTATAAAGTCACAATGCTAACTCCTTTTCTTGATTAATTAGCATTTGCCGATAAAAGAAAAACATCAACAAATATGGCCATAAGAAAATTTGAATAACAAACAACGACGATACAGCGACTAAAATAATCATAATCATAAAGCTAATCTGAGTGCCTAAATGCCATTGCCAATTTTCTGGTTGACGTATTTTAAGCTCGTGTTGTACTACCAACGAACGTATGATTAAACGAGCTAGCATCCACAGTGCTGGTATCATGATAACCAAACCATACGTCGCAAACCAACCAATTCCATCACTGAGCACAGGATAACCAATGTGCCTGTACACTTGCTGAAACTCTGGATTATAGGTCGTAGACTTTGGCACATAATCCATAATGAAATACCCTGTGAAACCATAACCAACACCAAAGAGTGGGTGTGATAGGAATGTAAGCACTAAGGCAATGGTGCCACCTAGTCGATTAGAAGTCCCTTGTTTGTTGAATAAGAAATTATAAAAAATATCATGTATTGGCTGCACGAAGAAATATCCTAATGCAATACCAACAATAGCCATTATACCAAAAATAATTAAAATAATTTTATCATCACGTTTACTCCATAAAAACCAGAGTACGGCAGCTACCACTAATGTGATCAGTCCCGTTGTTGTTCGGGCAAGTACCAAAAACATTAAAATCGAACCAATAAAGGCCCAGTTAAACCATTTTTCTAGGGCAACGTGCTTTTTAAAATGCCAAAAATTTTGTTTTGTTATCGCGATACCTAAAATGATTGGCAAATAAACGACACCTAATAGGTTAGCTAAAAAAGCAGCTTCAGGTTCAAAACCATTCAATCGATAATTGTTAACTGCGTAGCTACCGGCTGCATAGAAATCGCGTCCCATCCAATGTCGTTCGAACAGACGTGCAATGGCATTAACGTACGGACGTATAGAAAAGTTATTTAGTGTCACCAACAACTGTGGAACCAAAACGATTCCCATGTATATCAGTAAACTAATCAGTCCACTTTTAATAAATAATCGTTCCTCTTTATGATTAGTAACCGTGAGGACGATTAATGCCCAAGACATATAGACAGTGACAATCCACCCCGCCAAAAAGATCATTGAACGAATAATACCAGTTGTTTGAATTGAGTCACCAGAATGCTGATAACTTAAAAACATCGCGATAAATTGCATAACCAAAAAAAATCCCGCTAGCAAAAAAGATTGCGCGCTAGGAATGATTTTTGCAATACGAGATGGAAAGCGATATATCTGCAACAATATTAAAAGTGCAAATACTGGAAAAGCAATCATCATTGTTGTTTCAGCAAAACTATATGAATATGTTTTTGAGAAAAATGTGATTGGTAGTAAAAAAGCTGCCACAGCGGTGCCTCACTTTGTTGTCTTAGTCATCATTCGCTTATAGTTTTGAAAAATACCAGTAAGCAATATGATAAATGCGCCTAAGGTAATACCAAAGGCAAACCCAAATACGGCTAATTTCTTAGGGCTATAAACTGTGCCGGAGAGTACATCAGCCTTTTTCGCTGACGATAACAATAATGGCTTGGCCATGTCAGGATATAACTTGCTTCCTTCGATTGAAAATGCTTTAGCATATGCGTTAGCGATTGCAACCGACTTTTTGGCAGTTGCAGCGGAAGCACTAAAACGCATCATCAGCGTTTGGTCTGGTTGTGAAACTGTAATTGCGCTTACAATTTCTTTTTTTGTAACAGACACTGTGGATAGCTTTTTAGCCTGATTAACAACTGATGGATCGCTAGCAATCTTTTTATAAGTGTTAATTAGCATTTGATCTGCTTGCACACGAGAATTTGGATCCTTAACCCCCGTGTTGCTTTTTGCAACAATAACATATCGTTCAGCCGTATATGCCGTCAGCACAGAGTGTTTTGCATATGTGTAAAGAGATGCTCCCATAACAATCCCCAGAATAAGAATCCACCAACTATTTTTCAACAGTCGTTTAACTAAATCTATTAACGAAAAACTCATTTTTTCTCTCCTAAAAATTAAAATGCACCATCGCGCTTAAATATTGCAATTACTGTTTTAAACAAAATATAAAAATCAAATCGCAAATTAGCACGATCAACATAATCTAATTCCATCTGTGCTCGTTCTGGATACTCAATATTACTGCGACCACTGGCCTGCCACAAACCAAATACACCAGGTTTTACTGATAAAAACTTATCAATATCTTCCCCATATTCGACTAACTCATCTTCTACAACTGGTCTTGGCCCGATAATACTCATCGTTCCATTCAAAGTATTCCAAAACTGTGGCAACTCATCTAGAGATGTTTTACGCAAGAATGCTCCAAATTTAGTGATTCGAGGGTCCTCCGCTGTAGGTAGCTTATAACCACTAGCTACAAACTTAGCATATAAATCAGCATCTTGTTTTAATATTTTGTCAGCATTGTCAACCATGGATTGGAATTTATATATTTTAAAACGCTTTCCATATTGACCAACTCGCTCTTGTGCATAAATAATTTTACTTGTTTTCTTATCTTTAATAATAATTAAGGCAATAATAGCAAACACTGGTGACAATAGAAACATCGCCGCCAAAGATACGCTAATATCTAAACCCCGTTTTGCGGTTAAATAACCTAGTTTGCGTTTCAATTTTCCACCTCATTCGTGCACATATGTGCATGATATAACTTTACCATTATACCAGAAAAAAAGCGTCATTTTGCTATTTTATTTAGTAAGGGTATTTTTTTAAGAATTGGTGCTCGTAAAATAATGAGAATTAGGACATACATAAAGACACCTAATACCAGCTCTATTGATGTACTTTTGATGTTGATTTCTAGATATTGACTAATCATCGTAACCGAAACATACATCCCTAATCCCGCAATGATATAACGCCACATTTCAGAAAAATGATGCCAGATATTCATGTCTTTACGCGTAACGTATAGCTGATAACCAATCACCAAGAACTCTGATATCGTTGTAGCCACCGCAGCACCATTCACTCCTGCCACATAAATTAACCAGAAATTAAGTAGCACATTGGCTAATGCACCAATAGTGACAGATAGTGTAAATTCATTCAGACGTTTGGTTGGCACCAAATACTGCGTGCCAATAACCGTACTCCAGCCAATGAAAATAATAATTGGGGATAGAAGAACAATGACTTGACCAACTACTTTAAACTGCTCACCCAGAAACCAAATCATGGCTGTAGGGGCAATAGCAGCCATTCCAAAGGCCATTGGAACTGATAGTGCGGAGACAAAATCCATCGATTGTGTAATATTCTGCTTCATTTTGTCAAATTGCCCTTTGGCAAACTGGGCAGACATCCGAGGTAGCATTACAGTTCCAACAGATGTAACCAGTGCCAGCGAGACTTTTATAATTCGATCAGCATTATCATAGAATCCAGCCGAATCTGTTGAATTAGTAAAGAACGGCAACATTGTTTTATTCAACTGTAAATAGACTTGAGTCGCAATGGTTGGTAAAAACATCATAAATATTGGTTTCACATGTTCTTTTAAATCAAGTTGATGCCAGTTTGGTAATGATATCTTTTTAAATAAATAAAACCACATTGACAAGTTACCGAAAACCTGTGACAGTCCGAGTAACAAAATATAATTGCCGATATCGTTTGGTGTTTTCACTAAAACAAATATCAACACTGTCATTGCAATTTTAACGAGGGCATTTCGTAGAACAGTTTTCTTGAAATCCTCCATGCCCATAAAGTACCAAGAAATGTCAAGAATACCGGAAATAATGACCCAAGTTTGAAGGATTAGATAAATTTGATTATCTTCAATATTGCTATTCAATTGCACACCATACTTCAAAAATAAAAAGTATAGCGCTAAGGAAAAGATTCCAGCAATCGTGTGAATAATTTGGATTTCCCAAAATTTTTGCTGTCTTGCTTGCTTATTGTCTTTTACATAGGCAATTTCGCGACTACCATATGTAACAATTCCAAGACTTGCAATCAATAAGAAGTAGGTTACAAACGAATTAGTCCAGCTTGCAACACCGACACCATTTCGACCAAGAACTCGCGCTAAATATGGCATTGTTATTAATGGTGCAATAATGTTCAGCAGCTGATATGCCGCAGTGTATAAATAGTTTTTTGCAACTTGCATGTTGTTAAGTTGTCCTTAATTTAGTCATATGACCAATAAACGGTTAGCCTAATAATAGCCCCTTCATAGAATTATATCAAATTATGAGATTTATGTTTACTTCATTTCCTGAACGACTAGGCTTGAACTTTTATTATCTAAATTATCGAATACAATGTTATCACCACTATCATTACTGTACTTAGCAAACGTAGCTACTTGTCCAGTCTTTGGCCAGAATACTTCAATACTGTATTGATCAACGTAAAAATCAACCTTTTCTGACCAATCTCCCCACAAATTGATGTTATAGTCCTTATTATAAGCATCATTTGTAACATAATTGCTTTGGCGATGTACCGTCATTTTTTTGTCAAAATTATTAAAATGAAAGGAAACATTGCTATCTCCATTGCCAGCTCTAATAGTCAATTTTTGGTTACCGTTCACAACGGTACTAATTTTGTAAGCAGCTTTATTGGTTTTGATGTGACTTTTACTGTGCGTCCTCACCAGAGCTGTTTTCTTTTTTGTGTCAAATAGACCATTAGTAATAATTTTTGATGTTTTTAATTTATTATCTGAACTTAAAAACATTTTTCTAAACGCCGAATAATTGCCTTTATACTTTATATCATCACTAACGCGATTAATATAATCCCAGTTACCCATCCATCCAAAGCCAAGCAATTGTTCATTATTTTCTTGATAATTGTGTGCAGCATAATAATCAGTACCAAAATCAACACGTTTTGGATCAGTTTCAGCTTCAAACTGGCCGTTTTTCAATTGACCAACAACGTAGTATGAGCCGGTACTTTTTTGAAAATCATCAGCAAAACCATTAGCACCAAAAAACAAAATCCATTGCTTTTGATTATTATTTTTTTGATAAATTTGATGTATTTCAGGAACTTCTAAAGTACCTAAATCCCGTGGTGAATAAAAGCTATCTGTGTATTGCCAGGTTGTGCCGTTTTTGGAAATATAAAATCCAATTTTCATATGATTGTTATCATCCGCCTCAGCTACTGTCATGACAAATTGCTTGGCATCAGAATCATATATTACATGAGGGTCTCGAAAATCTTTTCCTTCTTTATATGGTTTTGCTACTGGCTTGCCATTATGAGCAACATGCCAATTTTCACCTTGATTAGTCGAATACCACATATAGGTCCATTGATTACCATTAATGTATTTCGTAGCATAAGCCAGTAATGAGTTTTTACCATGTCCAGATAAATTATCTGCGTCTTTGACAATAGAACCTGTGGCAACTGATTCTTGTTGGGAAACTGGTTTGATATCGGCGCTATCGGCTACTTTAAATGTTGTTAAATCCGAAGATACCGAACGAGCCCAACGAGTTCTTTGTTGATTTGCTTCCAATCCCTTACCAGTGTCCACCAAATAGAACAGTTCATATTTTTGACCATTTTTTAAAATAGTTTGCGTATCATTTGATAACCCATTTTTAGATAAGCCGTTTAAATGCCATTTTTGAGGTAATTGTTGTTGTGTCATATTTTTGCTGTTGTTTTTCAAACATATTAACCAACCAATCGAAAACAATACTATTCCCGCCATTATGATTGATAATACTTTTCTCACTCTATGTCGTTGCATGATGTTTCCTCTCTGTTAATAATATAGTAAAATTATGAAAAATAGCAATCCTGCTTTAAAATCAGGATTGCTATTTATTTTATTATTTTCTATAGATGTTATTATTTCTTAACGTAAGTAATATGTGCCATCATTACCAAAGTTATATTGCTGACCATCTATCTTTTGAATACCTTGTAATGCTCGACCATTGGCATCTGTATAATACTTCTTGCCCCATGCTTCGCGCCATCCTGCATTTTGACGAACACCATTCACGAACCAGTAATATGTGCCCATGTAATAACGGAATCCTGTATATGGCTTACCATTCTCAAACCAGTTATAACCACCATTGGCCTTTGAATAGCTTGGCGAGTACAAATAGCCACTCGCTGCACTCTTCAAATTATACGTACCATTTGTACCAAAGTCATAGGCTTGGCCATCAATGATTTGGATACCTTGCAATGCACGACCACTAGCGTCCGTATAATACTTCATGCCCCATGCTTCACGCCAACCAGCATTTTGACGAACACCGTTCACAAACCAGTAATAAGTACCTTCGTAGTAACGGAAGCCTGTATATGGCTTACCATTCTCAAACCAGTTATAACCACCATTCGCTGTTGACAATGATGGTGAGTACAAGTAGCCACTCGCTGTCCCCTTCAAGTTGAAAGTTCCATTCGTACCAAAGTCATATGCTTGTCCATCAATAATTTGAACGCCTTGTACTGCACGACCATCAGTACCAACGTAGTACTTCATGCCCCAGGCTGTTTCCCACTTACTCTCTTGACGTTGTCCTGACTCGAAGAAGTAATAAGTATTTTGATAGTAACGGAAGCCAGTATACTTTGACCCATTTTCAAACCAGTACCACTGATTGTTATCCGTCACATCTTGTAAGTAACCTGATGCAAAACCACGCTTAGCGTATGTTTTGTCATTACCAAAGTCATAAGCAACACCATTAACTGCAAACTGACCTTGCTTCACACGACCGTCGTTACCAAAGTAATATTCTAATCCCCAAGTTGCTTTGCGGATGTCATTTTCTACTCGCTTGTACGTTACTGGGTCAAAGTAGTAATAGGTATTGTCATAAGCTTGCACACCACTTTGGCGAACACCATCTTTAAACAAATAATTCGCGTCATTCGTATAATCATATTGGTAACCATTAGCTACTTGATCATTGACATAAAACTTATTATCAATCCAACCAATCTTTTTACCAGTTATGTTTGATGTCTCTTTTGTGCCAACTAGTTCCGCAACGCTGCCTTTACCATTATAAGTCCATGTTCCTTGTGCTAAAACAGTATCTAGTACTTTTGTTGTTTGACCATCGGCACCTACTTGAACTAAGAATGATGGTGCTACCGTAGAATTAAGTCCAACGCCAGCTTTTTCAGCACGGTTACTCATGTATGATGTAATTAACAACAAATCATTATGTCCTTCAACAGGAACTGCATAATATGAATAAGTATCTGTTCTAGATTCAGCTAATTGTGTTCCTGTTATCACACTGCCACTACCATTCAATGGTGTATAAGGACCCATCAAACTATCAGAAACATAGCCCATCATACCAACGTTAATGTCCGGATCAACTGTTGGCACAACACTCTTACTCAAACGTGTATCTGTAAAGAGATAGTACTTTCCATTCAAAGGCACAATGTTAGCACGTTCGATTTCATCAGTAATACCGTTGGCTGCCAGAAGTGGTGAATAAATTTGTCCAATAGTTGGATTATTTTGCTGTCCTGTAAGCTTCACCAATCCAATAGCGCCATTGGCCTTCTTTGAGAATTTCAACTTATCCGCATTTGCCAATGTTGTTTCTCTTGCTGTTTGGTTGAATTCATCAGTTCCACCATAGTAATCCATGTTATCGACAGCATCATCACTTTGATAATTCTCAGTACCTGTGTTGGATTCAAAAGTTAGATAACGTTCTCCATCAACCTCAATCACGTGCGGATCACGTAAGGTAAAGTTATCTCCCGTATCATAGTATCCTGCATCGATCCATTGTTGCAGAGTTTGGTAATGCTCCTCATCCCCTGTGAAGAGTTCATGATCATTACTAACTTTTGCTACACGAACTTCAGTATCCGTATATGCCATTGACAAGTTAGCAGTTGACAAACGTTGTACTGTGCGTGGTTGGTCAGTTTTTGTATAGAATAATTGAATACTGTCATCATCATTGACCGTTGCAGATCCAGACCACTGCTGCTTATCCCACAGTGCATTGAAGCCAAAGACTGGCCCAGCATTCTTCCAATTATTGATTGCTGTATCACCATTCTTAGTGTAAAGCATGTAAATATGTTGATCGTTATCCTCTTTTGGAGAACCTGCTAAAGCAAAAACAATGTTGTAACCATGATAATTTGCAGTGACACCAGTTTTTGCGTCTTGTAGTGCCCAAGAATCCCATACATCCAAATCTTGTACTTCACCACTTTGCGCATCTGCCGTTGCCATTGCTGGCAAATTCTTAATTGCATCAGCATTGAAATATGGTACAGACGTATCTGAATTCAAATTAGCAATGTTATCCGCAACATCTTTTAAGTTAGCATATGTCATGTTGGTAGTTGAGGTACCATCATCATTTTTAGTAACTAATGTTGTTTTAGAGTTTAAATCTTTTGACACACTGTCGTCTAGTGTCACAACTGAGGTGGTCGCTTTTTTATCATCAGTAGTAGCGTCGGTTTCTGCATTTTTGTCCGCTACTTTTTTCGAACTATCATCTGCTGATACTGCTGCCACATTCGCTTTGTCGTCAGTTGTTGCACTCTTAGTATCATCAACTGACGTAGTTTCTTTATCATCAGTTGTTTCTTTGTTAGCATCTACTGTCTTAGTAGTACTATCTATAGCCTTTTCTTGATTGGCTTTAGTTGTCGTTGCATCAGGAGTCGTTGAATTGACTGTCGTTTCTTTATTAACATCTGATGGAGCTGTTGTGTCAGTATTCACATCAGTTGTTTTGCTCAGTGTTTCTGTGTCAGTTGTTGTAGTATTACCAACCGTGTCTGCACTAACAGAACTCACTCCCATAGAAATAGCTGCTACTGTTGCTGCTCCAGCTACCCATATCTTCCCCGCCTTGTATAACTTCTTTCTCATCGATAAGAACTCCCAATTTAGAATTATTGCATCTCGTGCAACTACGTTAAGTATAATCGTTCATCATTTCAAAAATATTACAAAAAGTTGTTAAACGTATAACATAGTTCATTGTTGAACAAAAATGAATTAAATAAACATTAAAATAATAATATTAATATAAGTCTTTAAATATCAATATCGATTCTATTATCAACATTTATGTTTTAATTGTATATAAATTTTTTTAAATATTAATATATGAAATCATTCATGTGTTTTATTGAACTATATGAATTACTAAAATGAATCTACTATAGTTAAGTAAAGGTGCAGAGTGTAGCCATAGATTACAGTACTTTCTAAATTAGAATGATCATGCCTCAAAACAAAATAAAAAAGGCTTTCGCCTCTTCTTTAACGTAAGTAATATGTGCCATCATTTCCAAAGTTATATTGCTGACCATCTATCTTTTGAATACCTTGTAATGCTCGACCATTGGCATCTGTATAATACTTCTTGCCCCATGCTTCGCGCCATCCTGCGTTTTGACGAACACCATTCACGAACCAGTAATATGTGCCCATGTAATAACGGAATCCTGTATATGGCTTACCATTCTCAAACCAGTTATAACCACCATTGGCCTTTGAATAGCTTGGCGAGTACAAATAGCCACTCGCTGCGCTCTTCAAATTATACGTACCATTTGTACCAAAGTCATAGGCTTGGCCATCAATGATTTGGATACCTTGCAATGCACGACCACTAGCATCCGTATAATACTTCATGCCCCAAGCTTCACGCCAACCAGCATTTTGACGAACACCGTTCACGAACCAGTAATAAGTACCTTCGTAGTAACGGAAGCCTGTATATGGCTTACCATTCTCAAACCAATTATAACCACCATTCGCTGTTGACAATGATGGTGAGTACAAGTAGCCACTCGCTGTCCCCTTCAAGTTGAAGGTTCCATTCGTACCAAAGTCATATGCTTGTCCATCAATAATTTGAACGCCTTGTACTGCACGACCATCAGTACCAACGTAGTACTTCATCCCCCAGGCTGTTTCCCACTTACTCTCTTGACGTTGTCCTGTTTCAAAGAAATAATATGTGCCCATATAATAACGGAACCCAGTGTACTTTTTACCACTTTCAAACCAGTACCACTGATTGTTATCCGTTACATCTTGTAAGTAACCTGATGCAAAACCTCGCTCATAATAGGTTTTATCGTTACCAAAGTTATAAGCAACACCATTCACAGCAAATTGGCCTTGCTTCACACGGCCGTCATTACCGAAGTAATATTTCTTCCCAGTATTATCTTGATGAATCTCATTATCAACTCTTTTATATGTTACTGGATCGAAATAATAATATGAATTTGCATAGGTTTGCACACCACTTAAGCGAACACCATTTTTAAACAAATAATAACTAGTATTTGTATAATCATAAACATAACCGTTAGCTAGTTCATTATTAACGTAAAACTTGTTTTCAACCCAGCCAATCTTCATATTTGTTAATTCTGAAGTAGCTTTTGTACCAACTAATTCCTCAACGCTATCACTCTCACCATCATAAGTCCAAGTTCCTTGTGCCAGGATAATATCTAATACCTTCGTACTCATACCATCGGCACTTATTTGAATCAAGAATGAGGGTGCAAAAGTTGAGTTCATTCCTGTACCAGATTTTTCATTACGGTTACTCATGTATGAAGTGACCAGTAATAAATCACTATGTCCCTCAACTGGAACTGCATAATAAGAATACGTATCAGTTCTAGAAGTAAATAGTTGCGTCCCGGTAATCACACTGCCGCTACCATTTAATGGTGTATATGGCCCAAATAAACTATCTGAAACGTAACCCATCATACCAACATTAATATTAAAATCAGCTGTCGGCACAACACTCTTACTCAAACGTGTATCTGTAAATAGATAGTACTTGCCGTTTAATGGCACAATATTAGCGCGTTCGATTTCATCAGTAATGCCGTTGGCTGCTAGAAGTGGTGAATACACTTCAACCACACTCGGATTATTTTGATCATTGGAAAGCTTAATTAATCCAATAGCTCCATTAGCCTTAGTTGATAAAGCTAATTTATCAGGATTCTGTAACGTATCAGTTTTAGCTTGTTGATTAAACGATTCTGTTCCACCATAATAAGTATCGTTATTGACGGCATCATCTGATTGATAATTATTTGTCCCAGTGTTAGCTTCAAACGCTAAATAACGTTCCCCATTTACTTCAATAACATGAGGATCCCGCAAAGTGAAGTTATCTCCACTTTGATAGTCACCACCAGCTTCCCATTGTTGTAGTGTTTGATATATTTGGCCATCTCCCTCAAAGAGAACATGATCATTGTTAACTTTAGAAACGCTAACTTCGGATTCATCATATACCATTGATAGGTTTGCTGTTGCCAACCTTTGCACAGTCATTGGTTGGTCTACTTTCGTGTAATATAGTTGAATACTATCATCATCATTGACCGTTGCAGATCCGGACCACTGTTGTTGACTAGTTGTAGCATTGAATCCAAACACTGGCCCAGCATTTTTCCAATCATTTAAAGCCGTATCACCATATTTTGTATAAAGCATATAAATATGCTGATCCCCGTCTTCTTTTGGATTACCAGCTAAAGCAAATACAATATTATACCCATGATAATTGGCGACGACACCAGTAGTGGCATCTTGTAGTGCCCAAGAGTCCCAAACATCTAGGTCTTGAATTTCACCTGTCTGAGCATTAGCTGTTGTCATTGCTGGCAAATTTTTAATAGCATCAGCATTAAAGTATGGTACTGATGTATTAGAATTTAAACTTGAAATATTATCAGCTACATCTTTTAAATTAGCGTATGTAATATTAGTGGTATAAGTTCCATCATCATTTTTAGTGACTACTGTTGTTTTTGAATTTAAATCTTTTGAAACATCAGAATCTAATGGTTCAACAGTAGTAGAAGATGCCGTCTCACTACTTGCCGTTGTGGTATCTGCCTTTGTAGTTGTGTCACTACTTACTGTTGTGGTATCTGCCTTTGTAGTTGTATCACTACTTGCCGTTGTGGTATCTGCCTTTGTGGCTGTGTCACTACTTGCCGTTGCGGTATCTGTCTTTGTGGCTGTGTCACTACTTGCCGTTGCGGTATCTGCCGTTGTGGCTGTGTCACTACTTGCCGTTGCGGTATCTGCCGTTGTAGTTGTGTCACTACTTGCCGTTGCGGTATCTGCCGTTGTAGTAGTGTCACTACTTGCCGTTGTGGTATCTGATTTTGTAGTTGTATCACTACTTACCGTTGTGGTATCTGATTTTGTAGTTGTGTCACTACTTACTGTGGTGGTATCTGAAGTGGTCGTATCAGCACTGACTAATGTGGGAATAGCAGCTATAGTTACTATGGCTGCCGCCGCTGCTACCCATATTTTCCCTGACTTATATAACTTTATTCTCATGAGATTCTCCAATGTAGGTTCTTAACTTAAATACTATTAATAAGTATAAACGGTTATCATTTCAATTATATTACATTCCCTTGTTGCCCATATATCATATTAATTGTTTTCAAATAAAAAAGGCTTTCGCCTCTTCTTTAACGTAAGTAATATGTGCCATCATTACCAAAGTTATATTGCTGACCATCTATCTTTTGAATACCTTGTAATGCTCGACCATTGGCATCTGTATAATACTTCTTGCCCCATGCTTCGCGCCATCCTGCATTTTGACGAACACCATTCACGAACCAGTAATATGTGCCCATGTAATAACGGAATCCTGTATATGGCTTACCATTCTCAAACCAGTTATAACCACCATTGGCCTTTGAATAGCTTGGCGAGTACAAATAGCCACTCGCTGCACTCTTCAAATTATACGTACCATTTGTACCAAAGTCATAGGCTTGGCCATCAATGATTTGGATACCTTGCAATGCACGACCACTAGCATCCGTATAATACTTCATGCCCCAAGCTTCACGCCAACCAGCATTTTGACGAACACCGTTCACGAACCAGTAATAAGTACCTTCGTAGTAACGGAAGCCTGTATATGGCTTACCATTCTCAAACCAGTTATAACCACCATTCGCTGTTGACAATGATGGTGAGTACAAGTAGCCACTCGCTGTCCCCTTCAAGTTGAAAGTTCCATTCGTACCAAAGTCATATGCTTGTCCATCAATAATTTGAACGCCTTGTACTGCACGACCATCAGTACCAACGTAGTACTTCATGCCCCAGGCTGTTTCCCACTTACTCTCTTGACGTTGTCCTGACTCGAAGAAGTAATAAGTATTTTGATAGTAACGGAAGCCAGTATACTTTGACCCATTTTCAAACCAGTACCACTGATTGTTATCCGTCACATCTTGTAAGTAACCTGATGCAAAACCACGCTTAGCGTATGTTTTGTCATTACCAAAGTCATAAGCAACACCATTAACTGCAAACTGACCTTGCTTCACACGACCGTCGTTACCAAAGTAATATTCTAATCCCCAAGTTGCTTTGCGGATGTCATTTTCTACTCGCTTGTACGTTACTGGGTCAAAGTAGTAATAGGTATTGTCATAAGCTTGCACACCACTTTGGCGAACACCATCTTTAAACAAATAATTCGCGTCATTCGTATAATCATATTGGTAACCATTAGCTACTTGATCATTGACATAAAACTTATTATCAATCCAACCAATCTTTTTACCAGTTATGTTTGATGTCTCTTTTGTGCCAACTAGTTCCGCAACACTGCCCTTACCATCATAAGTTAACGCACCTTGTGATAAAACAGTCTCCAATACTTTAGTGCTCATACCATCAGCGCTTAACTGAACTAAAAACGATGGAGCGAAAGTAGAACGATAGGTATCAGCTCCACGATTAGTCATATAGGAGGTAATTAGTAATAAATCACTCCGATCTGCCACAGGAAGAGCATAGTAAGAATAACTATTGGTTCTTGATCCATAAGACTGAGTACCAGTTAAAACATTTCCATTACCATTAAGCGGTAAATATGGTCCTGTTAAGCTATTAGAAACATAACCCATCATAGCAACTGTATCGTAATTTTCTAATTTAACAAGACTACGATCCAGCCTAGCGGTGGTGAAAAGATAATATTTACCGTTCAAAGGAACTATATTAGCTCGCTCAATCTCATCTGTAACACCGTTGCTGGCTAATAGTGGTGAATATACTTCTTCCACAGTAGGATTATTTTGGTCATCTGATAACTTAAGCAATCCAATTGCACCGTTTGCTTTTGCCGATACATCAAGTTTATGAGCATCGCTCTTTATATCAGCTATAGCTTGCTGGTTAAAATCATCTGTTCCGCCATAATAATTTATATTATCAACCGCAGTTGTACTTTGATAGTTTTCTGTTCCTGTACTTCCTTCAAATGTTAAATAGCGTTGTCCATCAACTTCTATAACATGCGGGTCTCTTAAAGCGAACTTGTCTCCTGTATTATAATAACCGTTTGCCCAGTACTGTTCAAAAGTTTTGTAGTGATAACCGTCACCAAAGAAAATATCATGGGCATTATTTACACTTTTTACCACTAATTGATCATCAGCATATTTCATAGTTAAATTAGCCGTAGCTAGGTGCTGGTGAGTATCGGGTTGGTCAACCTGTGTATAAAATAATTGAATACTGTCGTCATTGTTTACCGTAGCAGACCCAGACCATTGTTGACTACCCCATGTGGCCCCCATCCCCATTACTGGACCAGAAGTTTGCCAAGAGTTTAATGCATTGGTCTCGATTTTTTTGTAGAACAAGTATATATGTATATCATCCGCATTTGGACGGCCAGCTAAAGCAAATACAACATTATATCCATGATAGTTTTCCACTTCAGCTGATTGAGCGTCTTGTAAGGCCCATGAGTCCCAAACATCTAGTTCTGTTACATCACCAGTCTCAGCATTTGCCGTAGTAGCAGCGGGAATGTTTTTAACAGCATCGGCATTAAAATATGGAACAGATGCTTCGGTGTTTAAGTTATCAGCAACATCTTGAAAGTTTGCGTAAGTAATTTGTGTTGTTGAAGTACCATCAGTATTTGTTCTGATAACGATTTTTTTAGAATTCAACGCAGAAGAAATACTATCATCAATGTTCGTCGTTTGATATTCTTGTTGATTACTGTTGACTTCTTTCGCTTCTGCAGATTCAGTCTTTATATCAGTGGTTTTAACATCTGTGGTAATTGTATCATCTACCTTGGCATCAGCACTGTTTTCCGTTTTCTCTGTCGTATTTGCAGTCTTATCCGCTGTAGAATTTTCAGTAGTCGTTGTTTTGTTATCAGTGGAAGTAGTATCTGCTGTACTATTTTTTGTATCAACAGTTTCTGCTACTTCTTGCTTGTTAACAGTATTGCTTGCATCATCTGGTTCGGTCTGAATCTCTGTAGTGTCAGAGGTTGTCGTTGATATACTTTCTTGATCTGTGGTTTTTGAAGTAGTAGCATTCGCTGCAGTTACTGTATCAGCTTGAACTGTAGCAGACCCAGTAGCAATTGAAAGAGTCACTGCTGCTGCTGCAACCCATAGTTTCCCTGATTTATATAGTTTTTTTCTCATATAAACTCTCCATTTTTATTAAACTCTCCACTTTATATTACTTATAATATAGCTTCGTTAAGTATAAACGTTTATCATTTCAATAGTATTACATTTGTTTGTTAAACCTATATCATAAATAAAAAAGACGCTATGCACGCCTTTTAATATTTAATCTATACAATTTTATTTAGCAATGGAATTTTATGAATAATTAGTACGAGAGCAGTTGATGCTAACCATACAATGATCGGCAAAATGAACATGTGTTTCAGCGAACTGTCGGCAATATGTAACTTTCTCTCAGCAAAATAAATGAAGAATTCATGAATCACATACACACCAAGCGATGTACTGGCTACTTTTTGCAAAGCAAGTTGCACTTTAGGACTCGGTTGATATGTCGCCAAATGACTTTTAACAAATTCAAATACGCCGATGGAGAGTATAAATCCAAATAATCCCCAAATATCATAGACTTCGCGTGCAAATTTGCCCCTTTTGATGGAGAGGTAAATTGTCAACGCAATCATGATGGCTACTGATACTAAGGCAGCCACATATAGCATATTTTTTTGCCATTTGTGTAAAACAGTATTTTTTAAGTACCAACCAACCACGAAAAAGCCAACGCCACCAGCAGCACCTATTTGTATGCCATGTAGAAAAAAATTATCTGTTTGTAAACGAACTTCATAGTAATAACTTAAGATATTGACAAAGATCATATTCACTGCTAATAAATATAAGGCTAGTGTTTTATCTGATTTATTGGTAATTTTTGTTAGTAGTGGTGCACTAATGTAGAAGCCAATGACGAAATAAAAGAACCAAAATATCGGCTGAATACTATTGTGCATGACCGCATCAATAAATTGTCCAATATGATAATCAGTTGGTTGATGAAATATAAATGGATTTAAGATATACCACACAAATGACCAAAAAATAAATGGCACAAAAACCTTGGTCATTCTTTTTTTGAAAAAAGTTACTGTATCATATCGTTCGCGATAATCTAGCAAATGGGCACCAGACATCATAAAAAAGATTGGCACTGCCCAAATAAAGGTAACTTGAAGTATTACCGCTATAATCCAGTGCGAATCACCAGTTTGATTTGAAAAAGCATATTCTGAGGTATGAAGGAAAACAACTGCTATCGTAGCAAGTATTGTCAGAATATCCATGTAATAATAACGCTTCATATTTTTACTCTCAATATTTTTTTAATTTTTCGCAATAAAAAAGGCTTTTGCCCTCATGAATTAGCGCATGTAGTATGTGCCATTATCACCAAAGTAATAGTCTTTACCATCAATTTTTTGATGTCCCTGAACAGCACGACCCGTGCTATCTGTCCAGTATGTGTAACCCCATGCATGTCGCCAACCCTCATTTTGACGAACGCCGTTCACAAACCAATAGTAAGTACCCGTATAATAGCGGAAGCCAGTGTATGGTTTCCCGTTTTCAAACCAGTTATAGCCACCATTGGCAGTTGAGTAAGATGGTGAGTACAAGTATCCACTAGCCATCCCCTTCAAATTATACGTGCCATTTGTACCAAAGTCATAAGCTTGCCCATCAATAATTTGAATGCCCTGTAAGGCACGACCAGTATTATCAGTGTAATACTTCATACCCCATGCTTCACGCCAACCGGCATTCTGACGTACACCATTGATAAACCAATAATAAGTGCCCATGTAATAGCGGAAACCAGTGTATGGTTTGCCATTTTCAAACCAGTTATAACCACCATTGGCAGTTGATTGTGATGGTGAGTAAATATATCCGCTGGCCGGCTTTCCATTTTGATAGAAAATGCCATTATTGTAGCCATTGGCGTTAATCGAAATTAAGTTTTGATAATCAATCGAAACATCAAATGTTCCTTTTACACCAGGAAAACTAGTATTACTGTTCCATTGCCACATACCATATGATTGATTCCATAAAGAACTAGCGCTTGGCTGGTATGGATATTGTGCCATCCATACCCGATTATTACCTATATATGAAAAATTCAAGTTCGTTTCATTAACATAAGAAACATATGTATAAGTAGAAGTATTTGTATATCCAGCAGCTTTAACTTGCGCGTTAAAGGCTGTTGCATTGGCAGTTACACTGCTATTTTTTGTGTATGATTCTTCCAAATCATCAACCATCAACGTATCTTTTGGTAGTTCTAATGAGGCTGCGTAATTAGTAAAATACTTTGCTTCAGCTTGCGCGTCAGCTTTTGAAGCGTACCATGAATAATGATATGCGCCAACTTGTAGGCCAGCTTCTTTAGCATTAGTAATCTGCGATTTAGCGTATGGATTTTTATATGAATCGGCTTCTGAAAGTTTAACAATTACGGCTTTAACACCATAATTTTGCATCTTCTTATAATCAGCTACAGAAATAGTTCCATTGTTAGAGGAAACATCCACAACATCCATTCTAGGTAAGCCAGAAGTACCTGCTGTGATAGCAGGTACACCATCAGCTGCATGAGCCTGACCAACAGCTACTAATGAAGCAGCAATGCTCACCGCTGCGATGCTCGACCAAAAAGTTATTTTATTCATTTACACACTCCCACATATGTACACTGACCGACGTCAGCAATTTTTTTAATTATGAAAATTAGCCTTTGCGTAATCAACAACTGACATGTTTTGTTGAGAAGCTTCAGTGATAATTTTCTTGATATCGCTTGGTGCCCATTGATCTGCTGGTAATCCCGCCGCAATAAGTTGCTTACGTGTTTCAGCAATCATCTCTGATGTTACTTCAACGCCTTGAACGGTTTTGTTTGGATCATAGGTTGGGCTATCCGTTGTATTAGAACTTACAGAACTAGAAGATGATGAACTATCTGAAGATGACGACTCTGAACTTGACGAGTTTTCTGATGAACTAGATGATGTCGTTTGCTCAGAGGAAGAACTAACAGATGAAGAACTTGATGAAGATGATTTTTCAACTGAACTACTTTTCGAAGTCTTCGATGAACTTTTCGATACTTTAACTGTTGTTGACGATTTTGATGTTTTCGAAGAATCATTATTTTGATGCCCTAAGGCTATTATCCCCACAATAACAACAATGACAGCGGCAATGATACCAAATATTTTTTTCATTAACACTTCTCTCCCATAAGTAAAAAAACAATTAGCAATGTTCTAACCTTAAGTACTCATTTTGACATAATGCCTGCTAATTTACAATAGGTTGACGGCAGCTGTTACCCAATTGTCAAAAAGCTGTAGTCATTATCAATATTTTTTTTGGTATTTGAACTGGTAACACCAATTAGAAATAACCTGGTGGGTCGTATTTCGAAATAGTTAACCAAAGAATTGATATTTTTAATAGATAGATTCTGCGCTTCATCAATAAAAATGTAATCAAAGTTTTGTAACTTCTTCGACTTTATTTTCTTCATGAACTGGCGAATTGGAATGATTTTCCAGTCATAATTTCGTCTCAAGCTAAATTGAGTGGCATTTAATTTCCCAACATGAACAATTAAGACAGTATTATTTTTGCTCAATTTTTTGACAGTATCGTACAGCATCAGTGCTTTTCCATTCCCAGATGGTACATTAACAGCATAGAAACCTGACTCACTGATTGTTAAAATATTGTTCTGAAGTACTTGTTGCTGTTGACTCAGAAGATAGTCCCCCTCTAAAAAAGCATGTGTTTCTCGAAACGGCGAAACTAAATATAAATTGACCTTAAACAAGCTATCTAAATTGCCCATATCTATACTATCGAAAGTTGCCAGTATCCGATAAAATTCTGATGCTAAAAATAAATGCGTTGATGATATATCTGTTGCCTCTAGTTCATCTTGTTCAGTTAATGTGTAGATAATGTCTGAATCTGAGTTATAAGTAAATAGTTTAATTTCTTTAGCAACTTGTGACAAATAGTATTTATTGTTGATTAACTGTTTTCTGACCTTCTCTTCATCATAATCAGCTTGGCTTTTGAGCTCAATATTAACTACACGATGCCTTTGATCAAAGGCTAATAAATCGAACTCCTTACTAATTTTTGGCATGCTGTAACCAATATAAAAAAAATTTAAGGGTACCTGCTCATCAATAAAATGACGCACTAATCGCTCAATCCCTTGGAGTTCTCTTTCACGAATTGATAGCACACCTAAGTGATTTAGATAGTGTTTGATGCTTTCAGACTCTATATTTGAAGCAATTTTTCTTAAATTAGCTGGTTTCAACATTGCACTCACTATTTCCTTAAATGTGACCGGATTACATCGTGTCCTTTTTATTATAGTACCAATAAAATATTCTAATTAAAAGTTGAAAAAAAGCAGAAACGAATGACGTTTCTGCTTTTTGGTTACTGATTAGAATTTTTCTTACGCTGTAAAATAATCACGACAATCAAAATAATGATTATGATTAACAATGCAGCACCTATCACAATGTACAGCCAATTACTATTATTAGTATTTGCTTTTACATCAACATCTGATTTGTTTAAATCTCGTGCTTGTTTTGATTTAATCGTGAAATCTTTAGTGAATGTCCATTTTTTGACTTGTTTATTAGCTGTAGCTGTAACTTTCATTTTCAGCGTATAGTCACCAGCCTTCATTGACGTACCATTTAATGAAATAGGATAAGTCAAATGACTATTTGACGCAATTTGCATATCACTTTTAATCGATGTGTATACTGGTTTCTTACCATTTTTAGAATAAATCTTGGCATCAACTGATACTTTAGACATCAAGACCGATTGATCATTTTGAAGTTCAGCGTTAATGACATTGCGATAATTTATTTGTCCAGGATTGACTTGAAGTAAATTAAGATTAGGATCAACCACTTTATCGGTTTCCTTTAATAAGATAGCCACCGCATATGAGTATTCATTTTGAACCGTTGTGCCGTTTTTCGCTTTATCTTGATTTACTTCGCTTGATTTTTGTTGAAATGTCAAACCACCGAGTAATATACCATCAAATGATTCTTTAGGCATAGTAATATGGAAAGCAACATTTTTAGACGAGCTGGCGGGGATTACAACACTTGACGGACCCTTGACAATATTTGAAATGTCATATTTCAAAGAGCTGTCATTTTTTATACTGGATTTACCATATTCGACAACCCCATTGGAATTTGTTTTGGCAGTATTGACGCCAACTTCAACAGTGATATCTTTTTTTGTATCATTTTTCAACGTAACCATAATATCTTGCTGTTGATCTGAATTCATTTTCAGATTGAAATATGTCTTTGACTTATCAATTTGATTATCAGGAATAGCGGTGTTTACCGAAAAATTCATTTCAGCAGCAATTGCTGTGTTATTAAATACAAAAAAAGAAAACATTGCTATGAACACTGCAAATGAAAATCCGTAAATTTTTTTAACTATCATATTAATGTCCTCTCGAAAAAGTTAACCATTATTCTACAGCTGTATCAGATAATGTCCATGTTAGAGTTGTTTTATAAGTATCTTCCTTGATTTTTGAAGACGCAGGAACTGTTAATGAAACACTTTTATCAGCAGTATTTTGGTTTCCCATAGAATATATCCAAGTACCAATTCCTTCTCCATCATCAGCGCTCATAACTGTTGTATTTTCCCTACCTATTGTAATGCTATTAGTGTCAACAGTATTAATGACCTTGTCTGAACCATTACCATTCACTGCTTTTCCATTACTAATACTGATAGTAGCTCCAGTTAACTTTGAACTCGAATCAGTAACAGCAGTAAAGTCACCATCTTGCTTCACTTGAAGTTTCCATCCTGTATGCTTATCTCCCGAACGGTTATCAGTTACCTGTGCAAAATTTGGTCCCGTTGTCATCGTTCCCTTATTAGAATATGATTGGGCGCTTGCATAATATGTTTGCTTAGCTGATGAAATAATGATGTTCGTTCCAAAGTTAAACGATGACGCAAAATCAATGGTTAGTAATCCTGAGGTACCTGCTTGTGGTTTGTCTTTTGTCACATTGTCAATTGGTGTAACAGAATTTTGACCACCATCAGCATTCACCGGGTTTAAAGGATTTAATACTGGCTTAGTAGTTTCATCTTTTATAAAAGATACTTGTGCATTTGATTGAAGACTAACTTTTGATGTATCATCTGCATGTACCACAGCGAGTGGTGCTGTTGTTGCTAATCCTAAACTTGCTAATCCTGCTAGTCCTAAAATTTTCTTGTTAATCATAATTCTTCCCTTTTTCTGTTCTCTTATTCTCTGAAATAATTATCATCGTAACGATGATAACACTGCATAATATGTATGATAACGACTGTCTATGTGTTACACCTACACTTGGTAGTCGTGTGGTGACCGGTGTCACCTCCTTTCGTGTTGAGACATAACCAAACTGACGGTCATATTTACCATGAGCCATTGGTGCATTCACTAATGTACCTTTAGCTGTGGACATTTGATTGGTTGGCTGTTGCTCAACAGGTATATAGTCAGGCATTTGAAAACTTATTTGCGCGTGAGATTCAATTGCAGATCCCAACACATTAGCCGAACAAACAGTCATAGAACTAGCAATTACGTAGCTGGATAAGACACACAACAGAATCTTTTTTTGTTTCATGTAGACTCTCATGGACTATCAACCAATGTCCATCTCAGTGTTGCGGTATAATTACCTATTTCTGTTATTGTGTCTAAATTAGATACTTGCATATCGTAGAAACTATATTGTTTCTTTTCTTTGTTATAGCTCCAATCAGACAATAAATTACCAGTCCCATCATCTTGCCAGGGCCAATAATTAATACGTGCCGATGTTGTTGTAAAGTCTTGTAAAGACGTTGTTAAGCTGCCCGAGCTGTAATCACTCTTCACTAACTGCCAACTAACATCATTAGCGAATGATCCATTTTCTGATGTGAACTGTTTAGCCAATTCAACGTTAATTTTTATTTCTTTACTTTTTTCACCACTGACTTGACAGTTACCTTTCCAATTACCAATCAAACTTGTTTCACTATTTATCTTGTGAGAACCAAAATCTACATCTGGAGCAGAGATTAACTTTGGTGACACATCATTGTTTCTATCAATTGGCAGTTCCAAATCTGGAAAAGTACTACTTGTTGGAAAAGTGTTATTTCCTACGTATTTATGTGCAACAATGTTACCATTAAACGTACCAATACCAGACAGTGTGACAATGCCTTCAGGCGATAATATGGCATTACTTGTTTCTTTATTATTGCTCTGCCAATCAACCTTACCTGTATAATTAGTTTCAGAATCTATATTATAAAAATTAAACATGATATTTTTGCTTTTCGAAACCGAATCAAAAGCCATGCTACCTGTTGAAAAATTGTTCACACCGGAAGTATCGATTGTAATAACGACCTTCTCCACATCAGATATTCCCTTAATTGACAAAGAATAGCCAGGAAAATCACTTGCTTTAACAGTTAAATACTTGACATTATCTTCCGATGGAATATGACTCGCATCAATTGTTATCGTACCACCCCACTTGTTTTCAACAGTGGCATTATTGTTTTTGGAGTGGTTGGCGATTATTTTTGATACAGATGATAGCCTCGCGAGTTCTGTATCTATATCCAAATACTCATCATTATCAGCATCTTGCCGTAACACTTTTGGTGTTTGGTTTAATTTTAAGCCGTTGATTGTTGATCGTCCATCGGTTGCTGTTGGCTGTAAATATTTAAAAGACGAGCCTAAAATTAAAGTATCGTTATTAAATGTTGCCTGATCATTATTAGACTGTATGCTTCTTTGAAGATAGGAAATCCCCTTATGACCAGCTGAACTGCCACCTTTTCTAATCATGTCTTGTGTAGCAAAATTACCTTCTATTGGTCGATCATCAAGGTCCATTGTTTTTGAAAAAATATTGAATTGACCAGATAATCCCAATACAGTATTCGTTAATTCTGAAAAATCATCTTGCCAGTGACCTGCTGCTGGCAAAGTGACTCTAGTATTGTCTTCTGCAAGTCTTTGAAATTGATATGTACTTGATGGTTTCTTGTATTGATATGTGGTTGATACTGACGTTCGTTGAGGTGAAAAATTAATATACCATGCACTCACAATCGCTACAGTTAACATTCCCAATAGAGGTAATAGTGCTTTTTTTAACATGAATTCCTCCTTTCTAATACACTCAAACGCTTATCATTGTACCAGTTACAATGTGAAATCAAAACAACAGAAATATGTTTTTTTATAATCGTTTATTAATTCACAATAATATTTATACTTTAGTTAATTACTATCTTAACGATTTTTGTTTAGAATATTTTGTATCAATAGCTTTAATACAAGTAAGTACTTGCATATTAAATTAGAACGAATGACAATTTCAACCCGACGTATTTCGAGTCGTTTTGCTTGACTTATTGTAAAATGTATGTTATTAAATATTATTTTCACAAGTAAAATAGCAAACAAAAAACCTTACTCCATATAAGATAAGGCTTCTTTCCAAACTATATTTTTATCTCATCAGCATGAATTTAACTACTACTACTCTATCCCTGCCAAAAACTCCCCCAGCGCCTCGCGCCAAGTACTAATCTCAAATCCTGTCGCCCTAGCTTTCTCCAAACTCATCACTGAATGCTTTGGTCGGTAAGCTTTTTGTGGGAATTCTGCGCTAGTTACTGGGGCAACTTCAACGTCTGTATCTTTCAAAATTTCCCGAGCAAAGTCAAACCACGTGGCAGTACCGTCGTTAGACAAATGATAAATACCATAGCCGGCCTTAGTATCTACCAAATGAAGCATAAACTCAGCCAAAGTACGTGTCCAAGTTGGCCGTCCAAGTTGATCGTTCACAACTGTCAACTTGGGGTGCGTGGCTGCCAAGCGTTGCATGGTGTAAACGAAGTTATTACCAAACTCGCCAAATACCCAACTTGTGCGAACAATGTAGGCATCAGCGCCACTTTCAGTAACGGCCAATTCACCGGCTAGTTTAGCTCGTCCGTAGGAATTTTTTGGGTTAACCGCATCTGATTCGAGGTATTCGCCCTCGTTGGTGCCATCAAAAACATAATCTGTTGACACGGCTACCAGCTTCGCCTCGTATAACTTAGCAGCATCGGCAACATTTTTTGTCCCATCAACGTTAACCTGCCAGTTTAACTCGCGCCCGTCATCTTCGGCTAGATCAACTTTTGTGTACGCCGCCGCGTGCAAAACAACATCCGGTTGCGCTTGTTCAAATGCTGATAACACAGCTGCGCTGTTCGTAATGTCGAGCTGTTTTGAATCAAAAGCGACAAAATCTAGTCCACGTTCGCGCAATAACTTTTGTAATTCTTGCCCTAATTGACCCTTAGCACCTGTAATTAAAAATTTCATTCCAATTCTCCCTCATAGACAAAAAACTCACATGCGTGAGTTTTAACTTTATTGATTATTCTGTGCGTACTTGGCTTCAACTTCATCTTTTTCAGCCTGCCACCAAGCTTGGTTATCTTTGTACCACTGAATGGTATCGGCTAAGCCAGTTTCAAAATCAGTATACTTTGGTGTCCAACCCAACTCTTCGCGAATTTTTGTGGCATCAATTGCATAACGTAAATCGTGGCCTGAACGATCTTGGACAAAGTCGAAGTCATCTTCAGCTTTACCCATATCTTTCAAAATAGCGCGCAATACTGTGATGTTATCTTTTTCACCATCAGCACCAACCAGGTAAGTTTCGCCAATTTTTCCCTTAGTCAAAATTGCCCAAACTGCAGTCGCATGGTCGTATGTATGAATCCAATCACGGACGTTTTTACCGTTTCCATACAACTTTGGCTTAATTCCACTGATAATATTCGTCACTTGACGAGGGATGAACTTTTCAATGTGTTGGTATGGGCCGTAGTTGTTTGATGTGTTTGAGATAGTAGCTTGCAAACCAAACGAACGTACCCAAGCACGAACTAACAAATCAGAACTAGCCTTTGTTGATGAATAAGGGCTTGAAGGACGGTATTGTGATTCTGGTGTAAACTTTTCGCCAGCACCTTCACCATGCCCTGGCAAATCTTCACGCAATGGCAAGTCGCCATACACTTCGTCAGTTGATACATGGTGAAAACGCTTGTTATACTTGCGTGCTGCTTCAATTAAGGTATATGTGCCAATAATGTTCGTCTGCACAAATGGGGATGGGTCTTTTAATGAATTATCGTTATGACTCTCAGCGGCATAGTGGATCACGGCATCTGTTTCAGAGACCAATTGATCAACCAGTGGCGCATCAGCAATGTCACCAACCACTAATTTCACACGGTCTTCAGGCAATCCTGCTAAGTTTTCCTTGTTACCAGCATAAGTTAATTTATCTAAAACTGTCACAAAAACATCAGGATGTTCTTCGACAATGTAACGGACAAAGTTCGCCCCGATGAAGCCGGCACCACCCGTTACTAAAATATTCTTATATTCAGTCATGAATGTTCTCCTATTACAATTGCTCTTTTGTTAGTGGCACGACATCTTTTAGCAAAGGATGATTTTTGTCTGCTTCACTGACTTCAGCATTTTCGACATCATACCATTCAATGCCCAAAGCAGGATCTGCGTAATTCACAAAGGCATACTTTGGCTTTAAATCTAGTGCCCAGTAGTCATTGACTAAGTATGAGTATGATACCGTTTCACTCAATACTTGGAATCCATTAGCCACACCACGTGGTACATAAATGCCTTTACTAGCATCAATAACCGTTTGGTAAACATGTCCAAATGAATCACCCTCGCGTAGGTCAACCCAAGAGCCCAACACACGGCCATTATCGGCCACAGAAATGTACTTATCCCATGGTTCAGCATGCAGGCCACGGAGCACACCCTTTCGTGATAAGGACACATTGTTTTGTAACTTATCCTCTTTAAAGAAAGACTCTGGAAAACCAAGGGGTAACATCTTTTCTTTTTGGAAGTTTTCCTTAAACCAACCACGATTATCACCGTGAACAGGAATATCAAAAGCAATCATCCCCGGAATAGCTGTAATTGGTTGTGCTGCCAATTTTTTCTCAAAAAATTCTTCAGTCATGTAAACGCCTTAATTCCCTTCTTCATCAACAATTCTAAGCAAATATTGACCGTAATCATTTTTTTTCAGTGGTTGTGCCAACTTTTCTAATTGCGCAATATCGATATACCCCATACGGTAAGCAATTTCTTCTAATGAGGCAACTTTTAAGTTTTGTTGTTTTTGAATCGTTGCAATGAAGGAAGAAGCTTCAAGGAGAGAATCCAACGTTCCAGTATCAAGCCACGCATAACCACGTCCCATAACTTGAACGTCTAAATCACCACGATCTAAATAAGCTTGGTTAATATCAGAAATTTCAATTTCACCACGCTCTGACGGTTTAACGTTGGCAGCGATTTCCACGACATCATTGTCATAGAAATAAAGACCGGTTACGGCGTAATTGGACTTTGGCTGTTCTGGTTTTTCAACAATGGACAAAGCCTTGCCATCCTTGTCAAATTCAACCACACCAAAACGTTCCGGATCCTTAACTTGATAGCCAAACACTGTGGCGCCAGATGTTTTTAAAGCCTCTTGTTGTAACTTTTGTGATAGACCGGCACCATAAAAAATATTGTCTCCCAGCACTAAGGCCACAGCATCATCACCGATAAAGTCAGCGCCAACAATGAACGCGTCGGCCAAGCCACGAGGCTCTTCTTGAATCGCATATTCGATGTGCAAACCAATTTCATGGCCATCACCGAATAGTTCCTCAAACTGTCCAACATATTCAGGCGTTGAAATTAGTAAAATTTTTTTAATTCCAGCTAACATCAAAACAGACAATGGATAATAAACCATTGGTTTATCATAAATTGGTACCAACTGCTTACTTGTTGCCTTGGTAATTGGATAAAGTCTTGTGCCAGAGCCTCCGGCTAGGATAATGCCTTTCATTTTTCTCTCCTTATACTATCTACAACATATATTTACCAAAATCCTCTATTTATTATTTTGTACCGAGTGAAGTTTCTTTCTTCAGAAAGTCAACTGGAATTGCACATGTTCGTCCATGGATTGACAGATTTTTCACTGTCTCGCCATTAATGCATTGTATGTTCTGCACCAATGATTTCTCGCCTGAAAACAATTCTGTCTCTAAGTTCGATAATTCCTCATCGTTCATGCCATACTTAATTCCTAGAACCATCCATCGTGATTCTTGGCGAACTTCGCTAATACTTTGTGAATCCATACGCTCATTGATAATTTTTCTCAAACCAGCAATTAGCGTTTCTCTCTCTTGTTCATTTTTCTGAAGCTTAATAATTTCTATCACAGTTGTATATGAGCTATTAAATAGTCGACCAATATACATTGCCTTGAGCTTGGATTGCTGTGCTAAAGACCAATTAGGAGATGCCTCGATAATATTGAATACTTCTGATAAGATGTTGAGATATTTCCAAGGTTCATTGTAAGTATAACTTGAACTCTTGCCCAGATTACCAAAGTCTTCTCGTTGGTTCCAATAATAGTAATCTTTATCTGCTAAGATGGAAATCTTTCTCGAAACAGAGTAGGCTTTCATGTTGAAAACTTGATCTTCTTCGACTGGAATATAACTACTGTCAGGGAACCTAACATCATATTGATTTAACATTGCCCGTCGATACATCTTATGTGGTGCTAACGTACTAAGAATATGATCCGTTATGATGCTCGCGTCTTTAATGTTCGTGCTGTTCTTAAAGGGGACCTGTGTGCCGTTATACATTTTACCTTCGGCGTATTTGCCAATAATGACATCAGAATCATCACCAGCAAATTCAACAAAAGTCAATAAGGTGTCATCGGCCAAATTGTCATCTTGATCCATCAGCATGATGAACGTCCCACGTGCTTTTGCTATCCCATGATTTCTTGGAATGCTTGGATAGCCATGATTCTGATCTTCGACAATTATTCGCAAATGCTTAATTTTAGACTCATATTCCTGAATAATACCTAATGGCTTGGTACTCTTGTCGTCAACAATAATTACCTCAAAATCATCTTGGTTCATCGTCTGTCTGACCAGAGAGTCAAGCGCTTTTCGGATATAATCCCCAGCATTGTAGTGTGCTATAACAACTGATACTTTGTACTCATCACGATTCATTCCCATATCCTCACTTCTCTCCTACGCCATAAGATTACACCATCAATCAATCGCATTAACTACTACTATACTAATTAATAGATTAAGCACTTCCTAGTGAGCTCTTTTCAAAGTATTATCTGACTATTTCTTTGAGAATAATCTCCAATTAAACATGAACGGTGTTTTCATCATGAGAACATCATATTATTGTGCCTACATAAGCTTATAGCAGTGAAACTTTGAACATTAAAATTATCTTATGTCTATATTATTAAGTATAACTACTCAAAGGCAAAGTTTGTTTAATTTTGACTTAGGCAAGAATAATGTTGACTAAATAAAGACACGTTAAAAAGATCAAATTACAATAATTTTGTAACTTGACCTTCTTTGAAATGTATTAAGATGTCAACGATTAGACAATATCAAAAAATAACAATTATGAAGTATCCTTACTAACATGATTACTTTTTGGGCATATTACAACTCCAAAAATATTGGTAGAATTATTTTTAAATAAAAAAATCGTCCCCTGCTTTCAGATTACATTTACTTTTCTAGACAAAACATATAATAACTGTGCCACGGCTCAGTATAAATCAATTTTATATAAAATAATTACCAAAAAATATTTTATATAAGTTAATCTAAAAAATGATAAAAATACTAAATAATACTTTTTACCTTAGTGATATGTCATCTTTCGGCTAAGGATGCTTTCTATATTTAATTCTTCTATAAATAACATAAAAATATTGTGCAGTTTATAAATGACTCAACATGTAAAATGGCTTAATTTAAACGTACTCAGTCACTAGTTTGTTAGTGCTTTGGAACGTTGCTCAACTATTTTTTTAGTATTCTTTCAGTACATAATAAGTTTACTATCCTTAGAATTATTGCATACTTGCCATTTGATGAGTCAAATATTTACCATAAGATAATGATAAAAAAGTTACAGACTCTTGTCATTATTTTTTTTGAATATTAAAGGCTTAAAAATATATATGTAATATAATATTACTAAAAAAAGATAAACTATTAACAATATCCACGAGAAATCAAGTGAATACACAATAAACAATGAAAATACAAATAACAATACTGCAATCCATGGAATATTTAATTTCAAAATCCTATTTTCCATCTTAATAAGAAGGATAAACCGTAATACAGAAACTATCAAGAAAGAAATCCCTGATGTTATTGCGGATCCAAATAAACCTAATGATAGTGTTAATAAGTAACCTAATACCATATTAAGAATCATACCAATTATAGTAGTTATAAGAATTATTTTTGTTTTTTCTTTAGTTAAAAAATACGTCCCCATCTGTCCTGCTACCATAGACATAATAGCGCCGAATAATAATGGTGGAACAATTTTCCAGCTACTGAAGTAGGTCATTGGTGCAATTATTTGATAAATTTCAGGAATTAATATAACTAGAAGTCCAGCCATTACAAATGTAAATTGCATAGTTCTGTATATGGATGATAATAGGTATTCAGTTCCAGTTTCATCCCCATCTATTTTAGTGATAGCAGTAATTTGCCATGCTTGATTAAATATTCCAAAAAACATATTTAAAAGTGAAGGTATTTTAGAAGCAACAGCAAACATACCATTACCAAATGAACCAATCAAAGAATAAATGAACAACCTGCTAATATCAGATGTTATCCACCAAGAGATAGCATTTGGTATTAAAGGCATAGAATACACCAGTGTTTTTTTTAAAGTAGTAACATTAACATATTTATAAGATAATTCTTTGGTAATACCTGTTCGAAAAAAGAGATAAAAATTACTACAGAATGTTCCTATACACAATGTAAGAAAATATCCATTCAAAGATAAGTCGAACAGCTTTAATGTAACTACTGCTGATATTGCAGTAACAATCGATCCTAAAATACCCGAAGATGCTAAATATTTGTTTTGCCTTGTTCCTTTAGTATAGGCTTGTAATAATGAGTTGAATATTCCCATAACAACAGATATACATAACCAAATTTTTAATCCATTTATATTGTTTAAGTTAATAAAACTAACTATTACAAATAATAAAGTAGAACCAACAATTGATATAAATGTAACAGATGATACCAAACTTTTTTTGTCAATCACATTATCATCTTTTAACATGTATCTAAATATTGCATCAAAACTACTCAAACTAACAAGTGGAACTAACAAAGATGATATGGAAAAAATCAAATCCCCTAACCCAAATTGGGTTGGTGTCAAAGCATGGGTATAAACTGGTAAAAGAACAAACCCTATAAATTTTGAGCTCAATGAAGCAATTGTTATTAAAATGGTATCTCTAAATACTGTATTTTTTAATATTTTATTAATCATGGAATACTTTCTCAATATTTCGTATTAAGTCCGTGAAATTCGCTTCCATATTTATCGGTGCAATTGTTTTTCCCATATTTCTCTTTGCCCAATCATATATTTGCGAAGTATCAAATTGGTCCCCAATCAATATACCCTCATCATCTTTTAACCATGTATTATATAAATTAACAATCTTACCGTCTGCGTTGTTAAATAAGATAACCGGTATACCTTGAGCTCTCGCAAGAATAAGGCCATGCAGTCTATCAGTAATTACTAATTTAGCCTGTTTGATTTGCTTGCTTTTTTCATCTAACAAAAATGAACGATTTCTTCTATTTACAAAAGATGTATTTAATGGTTTCGTATCTGTATTACTAATATTCCATCTCTGAGAAGCAATTTTGATAATACTCTTTATTCTGTTACTATTTGCTGCTCTTTCCTGGTCATCTCGAAGAATTGTTAGTATATCAAACTTTTTGTCGATATTAGAATCAATATATTGGCTAAAAGAATCCATGACAATATCTGGAGTTAAAATAGATTTATTTAGAAAATGTTCTTCAAATTTTTTGTAAGATATGCTGTCTCGGAAAGAAAAAAAATCAACGGCTCTCGTGTAGATGCTATTAGCATCTCTTAAAATATCACTTTTCTTGTCCGAAAAAGAATAAGATTGTGGAAATGAAATTATCTTTTTACCCATAAAAATAGTTACTATTTTTTGTCTTATTTCTTCTGTAACTGGCCAAATATCACCGAAATTACCACCACCAGGTAAGATAATAATATCGTTAGATTTCATTTTATTTTTTAGATATCTATATTGCCAGTCTTTAGTAAGTTCACTTACTTCTCTTATGCCATATTCTGGAAAATTTTTCTTCAAAAATTTTATTGTGTGTTCAGTTATCGCTTGGTCACCTAAATTGTCATATGATGGTACCATCATAATCCAAAATATTTTTTTCTGGTTTTTTCTACTAAAATTTTGATCTAATCGTAAGTTCCACTTTCTAAAAGCGAAAACTATTTTTTCTTGTTTTTTCATTTCAAACTACCTACTATCTAATTAATTCATATTAATGATTCTATATATGTGCTCTATTTCTGATGGATAGTATATTATTGTCAACTGAATAACATAAGAAATAGTAAACAATAATGTACTTATAGAAATACCTGGTTGATTAGTTTCTTCTAAACTTACATTTTTCTGTTCTAAATTCCAAATATATAATATTTCAGAAAAAACAAAAGCATTTCTCATAATTCGTGTGTAATCCCACTGTAAAGTTATCAGAGGAATAACCAGCAACCCAACTAGCGAAAACAGCAATAAAGGAAATATTTTCTCTGAATTTTTCGTTTGTCTCGATTCAAGGGAAACGATGTTGTTTATAACTATAACAAATAATGTAATTGCAATCCAAAACATGAAAATTTGCCAAAATCGTGGAACATAAATTCCACCGACTCTATTCACAAGAACTTCACGATTAGTTAAACTAACACTATACTTAGAAAGAAAATCAATTACTTTAGTAGACAACGAAGTGAAATAGAGGAGCAGACCCGCTACCCAGCTGACACATAGCAACATGGGCACAAACTTAACAACCTTTGATACCTTAATAAAAGACACAGGTATCACAATAAAGAAAATCCATGCTCCTGAGTGAAAAAGAGTTGCCATATAGAGAAGAAAAATTCCATAACTTTTTAAAAAAAGATTATGTCTAGTAAGATAAATTGAAGAATACAGTACTAAACTAAACATAAGAAAATTTCTAAACTGTATAACATCTATTAAGAAAGGAAATGGTAACCATAAAACTACAAATAAACTTATATTTTGAATATAATGCTGAACACTGTATCCTATTAGTAGTAAAGCTATACCACCAACGATAATTTTAAATTGTAGAAATGAAAAACCATGAATTAAAAACCAGTGGCTTATATAAGAGTATCCTAACTCAAATCCTCCAGAATCACTATAGTAGGAAGAGTAGTATATCCTTGTATCTTGAACTGTATCGATGGGAATATATGCAATGAATAAAACAGATAACAAGATACTTATAAGCCCTATCCACTTAATCTTCTTAAAAAGTAGCACGGTACATAAATTAAAAATCCAAATGATTAAAAATAACATTGATGATTAAATTTCCTTCCGTAAAATACTATCTTTTTAAAAGGCTATAAATTTTATATCCAAAATAATTCTTAAAAATATACATTTTGAGTCGTTTTATGTAGACATTTTCTGCATCAAGGTAGTCACTTTTAACACTGTTCCTAATAGGCTGAAGAGCATTAAATATGATTTTGGAATTCAAAAATGAACTTAATGTTGTAATTACGGACCTACCTACTACTGCTCCCAAACTTTTCTTAGGATGAAGTTTATAAAACGCAAAAAGGTCTTCGATCACAAAAACTGCATCTGATTCATAATCGCTTATATTTTCAGTCATTATAGAACCAGGTCGTTGTCTGTATTTATAAAGAGGTAAATCAATAGGAGCAATCCCTTCACTGAAATAAAAAACTTTAGGTGTATAATTTGTATCTTCAAATTTTTTTCCTATTGAAAAAGAAATATCATTCTTAACAATTATGGAACGTTTGGTTACGAAAGACCATGCTGTTGTAGGTACTTCATCTTTTGATAAAGAAAGTAAAACCTCATCATTATTTAGTAAATCTTTTTTTTGATAAATATCACCATGCCCATAGAAACTTTCTATATTCTCACCAAATTCATTAATACTTTCATAATCAAAAATAAGGGTATCGGGATTATCGTAATAGTCACAAAAGTAATTTATCATCTCAACAAAGTTTTCTGCTATCACATCATCTGAGTCCAAAAAGAAAATGTATGTTCCAGTCGCTACTGCGGCCCCACTATTTCTTGCAGAAGATAACCCCTCATTTTTCTGTTTCACTAACTTTGCCGATACTTTTTTTCGAATAGTTGGTAAATTTTGCCTTACAATTTCTAAACTCCTATCTGTTGATCCATCATCCACAAATATAATTTCAAAATTTGAATTAGTTTGATCAAACAAGCAAGCAAGCAAACTTCCAATATACTTTTCAACATTATATACAGGAACCACTATTGTTAAAAAGGGTCTATCTATTATCATTCTATACGTCCTACTATTTCAAATTGATTGTCAACTGTAATATTATCATAATTAATGTCGTTTACTTCATTTACCGCTTTATTATTAAGGGCTATTTTCTTTTTAGCATTTAAAAGATACCATTGATACTCTACATCCAAGTGTCCTACATCTAAAATTTGAGCTCCTCTATTTGCTAAATCATAAGATAACACTGTTGCTGTGGGACCAATTGCTAACAATACTACTAAATTTTTCTTATCACAATTAGATATGATATCTTTAGTTACAGTCAATATTTGTTCATACTTGCTAAAAGCATTTTTACTAGGGACTATAAGTTTAGATACTTTCTCTGCACCAAATAATAAGTCATTTCCATCTCCAAAGTTAGTTTTATCTCCTTCAACTATTAATACATGTTTACCTTTCCAAATCTCCTTAAATTCATGAAAAACTGTGCCAGCTATATTTTTAAAATGATTAATTTTAAAATAATCCATATAAGGCCTCGTAACTTGAGTATTTACTGCTTTTTTATTATTCCAAACATCTGGATTCATAGCTTCTTTCCACAATTTACCATCATCTGACAATGCGCCAATCCAAAAAGAACGAGCATCACAATTCATTTCAAACAGAGATCTGGACAGTGGCCCAGGAAGGGCTACAACATGATTATTTTTGGGCTCATTCAACACCTTTTCTAACTTTACTGAAAGATATGAATCATGGCTTTGGAAACCAATTGCTTCACCATGTTGTGTTAAGATACGGAATTCACCATCTCCAAATCTACTCACAGAAACACCTTGTTTGATAATATTCATACTTTCAATTAAATTCACAACTTCAATAGTAGGTCCTAAATCTACAGATTGTTTATAATGGAACCAATACCTCGGAGTTCTTAACTCTCTTCGTAAAGATTTATATAGATTCATTTTTTCACTTTCAACTTTAGCTTTACTAATTGTTCGCCTGACAATATAGTAGTTAAATAATACTTACATAAATGATGAATATTTCCGTCTGGCCAGTTTTTATGCTGCATCATCAAATTATCTTCTATACTCGTCCACTCAACTTCTTGTTGAATAATGCTAGATTGATCGATTAAAAACGACTCACTACCTAGATTTTCCATAAAAAAAGTCATTTTACGTTTTTGTAAATGTAAATAACTGATTTCCATATTTTTGCTTACACCCCACTCTACAAGTCTTCCTTGTTTCCAAGTAAAGTTAGCGGGGTTATCTTGAAAACCATGATTATCTACTGACACCAGTGGATACGCTTTAGGAGAGGCATCAAAATACTTAACACTATTTCTCTCTACCTCATCTTTATACGTATAGTTCCCGTTCCTATATATATTATTAATTCCCCACATTTCATCAAAATGACAAGGTATATTTGTTGAAAACGCTTCTTTATAAGTAAAAGATTTTCCTATAGGAAAGTCTTTATAGGCAAAAATATTTTTCGTAGAGTTTTTAAAAATAGATAAGTGGCCTCGACTACCTATCCTATCAAAAGTGTGTAGGTCTTCATTCGAAGCAAATAATGATAAGTCTCCTAATACCGTGTCAATATCAAAATAGCCCCAATGACTATATGATTTTAATGTTTCTTGAAAAAGTTGTCCGTATAATGGTTTATAATCTGTCAATTTATATGGCGTTTCCAAATTTACTGAAAAATCAAATAAATTCTGAATTTTCTTTTTGATATCAGAAAAATGGCACTGTATAATGCTAACATTTTGTGGAACATCCCACGGCCCTTGATTATCAGTGTAGATATAAAAATCAAAATTAGGATTGTGTTTCGCAGATAATAAAAAAAGAGGAAAATAACTAGGAAACCTTCCAAAGTAAGCACACACCAAACCAATTTTCATATTCTTCCTTTCCTTTCATTTCTAATTTAAAACTTAACATTTCTGTATATATATAAAACTAAATACTTACAACGGAACCGAAATAAGAATTTTTGCATAAATCTCTTAACTCTTTTTTTCAGAGGTATTCTGGCACCTAAATAAAGTGCTAAGTATTCAGAAATCAAATTTTCGGCTATTGTATCATTTCCATTTTGCCAATTTAAAACAATCAATGGTATCAAAGTGCCTAATATTCTAACATTCCCAAGATTTTCGGCCTCGGGATAATTAGATTTTAACAAGTCTCTTTTCATAGCTAAAGCACTTTGATACGCGTTTTTATAGTCATTAATATTCAAATTGTGGACCACTGAATTTTCTCGCTGAACATAATCATAGCAAGTTATAGATGAATAGTATACATTTTTTGATTGTAATAGTACTCTCAATAATATTTCTTCATCTTCTAAAAAATAAAGTTGCTCATCTAATCTCTGGTTATTCCACAATCTTGCTTTACTAATAGTACTAAATAAATATCCATAACTGAGCTGTCCTATAAGACGTTCTATTGCATTCATTTTTGAAATTTTTTCTGTTTTATAAAGTTGCTTTCCTACTTCATCATCACTCTCGTTGGTTAAATTAATACTAAAAATAGCTATATCTGCACCACTGGTATTAATTTTTTCTACATATGTGCTAATAAAATTACTATGTGGGGTATCATCTATGTCAGCAAACATTATATAATCACCTGACGCATGTTTTAATCCTAAATTTCTGGCGCTAGATACCCCACCATTATTTTTAATAAATAATTTGACATTATCCATATGTTTGTTTTTAATATAGAAATTAATTATTCTGGCTGTATCGTCGACACTGCCGTCATCAATAATAATCCACTCAAAATTAACGTATTCTTGTTTATTAATATGCTCTAAAAAGTCATTAATGTAGTTTTCACCATTGTACACTGGCGTAATTACAGATACTTTCCCATAGTCCTTCATAATCTCTCCACTAATAAATCATTCCTTATACTTTGAATATATTTTCTTCATTTTCATATCTACACGATTACAGTCAAACTTCATTAGAAAGTTACCATATTTTTTTGCATCTACTCTAAAATAATTATTGGTATATTTGTTAATTAAACTAGACAAATTATCTACATCAGTAGGAGAAAACAAGTTTCCTGATTTGTTTTCAATAATATAGTCTTTTATACCACGAATATCCGCACCAAGAATATATAGCCCATCAATTACTGATTCTAAACCGCCAAGAGCCAGCCCTTCCTGAAGAGATGGAAAAACATTAATATCACACGCATAGTGTAGTTCTTTTAAATCATTACGATATCCTAGTAGCCTCAACTGCTTATCAACTTTCAAATTTCTAGACAAATCTCTTAACTGATTTTCCAACGGTCCCACCCCCGCAATCAATAATTTTATTTTAGGATTATTTAACTTAGCAATCGCTCTCAGAATTACTTGGTGGTTTTTACGCTTGCTCAATTCTCCAACAGATAAAATAACAATATCTTCGTCTGATAAGTTCAACTCTTCTCTTTTGTGACATCTAATCTTTTCTTTTTCAATATCAGGAACAGCCAAAGCACTCTTCACATCAACTCCCACACCAGGCACATATTGAACTTTCTTGGCATGAAATTTTTTTGTTACTTGTAAATCTTCTTTGTTTATAACAATCAATGTGTCAGTTATAAAAGATAATGTCCATTCTAATGGATAAAATAACAACCAATTTTTAAATGGAGACCCTTTGAAAAAATGAAAACCATGAGCAGTATATATGGATTTAATATGTTCTCTTTTAGCAGCTAATCTTCCAATCACACCACCTATAGGAGAATGTGCATGAATAATACTAATTCCATTTTGTTTAATAATGGCACATAAGTCTTTATATACGAGCCAGTTAGTTTTGGGATTACCCATGCCTCGCATAAAGTTGACCTGATGCATAGTTACATCTTGCTCAGTCAACCACATTTTTAATTTTTCATTTTCCCCAGATGACATTGACCCATAGTTAACAAAATTAGTAGCAACATGAACATCGTATCCTAAGTCTTTTAAAATTAAAATATTTCTGCGATTAAATTGTTGTATCATGTTAGCAGCAGCTGATACAATCAAAATCTTAGGAACATCACTCATCTTTAAATATACCTTCCCTTTTAACCACAGAAAAAAAAGTTACTACCAAAATCATAAAATCATGCTTACATGAGACGTTTTTGACATACTTAGCATCATAATTTGCCTTTTCAGTATCTGTTATATTGTTTCTACCATTAATTTGCGCCAATCCAGTAATTCCTGGACGCACTTTATCTGCGCCATTCTGTTTTCTCAAATCTAATACCAGTCGATCTGTTGAAGCCAGCGCCCTTGGTCCAACGATACTCATATCACCTTTTAAAACATTCCATAATTGTGGTAATTCATCAATTGAAGTTTTCCGAATAAACATGCCAAATGGTGTTATATAACTAGTAATATCGTTAAATTCGGAGTTAGCCTTAATAGGTGCCTCATTTGTCATTGATCGAAATTTGTATAACATGAACGGCTCTGAATTTATACCATAGCGTTCTTGCATGAAAAGAATTGGCCCCTTCGAAGTCAGTTTAATAATCATTCCAACAATAGCTAGTGGAATTAATAAGATGATTAACATGGAGATTGCTAGCAATAAATCGAGCAATCGTTTAACAAATTTTCTATAAAACAATGTATCTCTCCCATCTCCCAATATAAGATTATCACTTAAGCCTTGGTTTCTCCATAACCGTAGCCGTAACCATAACCAGCACTGCCCTTCTTCTTACGACTCTGATCGTTATAAATAAATCCAAGTACTGGTGCTTCAGCAATTTTTAAAATTTCGTGTGTTCGCTGTATGGCTCCTCTATTTGTCTTTCCACCATTAACAACAATAGCCACACCATCCATTTTTGACATCAACACTTGTGCATCTGTGACCATCAGGAATGGCGGAACATCAAAAATAATCATATCGTAGTGTGTTTTCAACTGGGTAATTAAGTTTGTCATACGACCTGACCCCAAGAGTTCCGCTGGGTTAGGTGGTATTGGTCCTGACGGCATGACGTTGAGGTTATCCATAGACGTGCGATGAATAATTGATCCAACCTCTTTCTCTGAATCGCCAAGATAATTCGTTAACCCGCTGGCATTTTTATTTAATCCAAATGTCACAGCCACTGTAGGACGGCGTAAGTCAGAATCAACTAATAATACCTTTTTTCCTTGTTGTGCGTAGGCAACAGCTAGGTTAGCTGTGACCGTTGACTTACCTTCTGAAGGCAACGCTGAAGAAATCAATAACGTTTTGATTTCGCCTTTTGCTACTGAGGCGAATTCGATATTCGTACGTAAAGTACGGAATTGTTCTGACACAGGATTTTTTGGTTCTGCTGCGGTAATTAAGCGAGCGCCTTTGGTCATTGTCTCAACGGACAGCCCATCTTTACCAACAGCTCGTCCTTTATTAAAAAAACTCATTCTGCTCTCCTAATCTCTTTAATCGCGATCCAAACGGCTCAAACGTGACCGTGGTGTTTTACTATTTTCTGGTTTAGCAATCTCTACCTTTGGTGACATACTGAAGTGCTTAATTGGCTTAACATGACCAATAATACCAAGGTTCGTCATGCCAAATGCTTCTGAAATCTCATCCGGTGACTTAATGGTTGTATCAGATAATTCCTTAACAAGCATATACAAGAATGTTAATCCACCAAGTACAACCAATCCTGCCAAAGTAAACAACTTAACATTTGGTGCAACCGGTTGTTTATTAGCTTTCGCCGCATCAACAATCGAGACGTTATTAATTTTCATAAAGCCACCAATTTTATCTTTAAACGCATCGGCAACTTCATTGGCCACATCAGCAGCTAACTTAGAATCTTTGGCTTTGACGTTGATTGAAAAGACTTGCGAATTAGTTTGGTTACTGATAGAAATCATACTTTTTAGCTCTTCAACACTTAGATTATATTTTGTCTTCGTTGAAGGCTTTGTAATTCTCTTCTTAGCTGGTGTTACCAGACGTTGTGTACCATCAGCAAGCGTTTTGTACTCGGCATCTTGGGCTTCTTGTACAACAATTGGTGCTGGATTTTTTAATTCTTTTGATACAGTTCCTAGAACATTGCTAGAAATAATCAAATTCTTATATGTATTAATCAGCTGCACATCGGCCTGTTGATCAGACAAGTTAGCAGTTGCGGTACTCGTGTCATCAGCAGATCGGTTAACCAACATACTTGTTGATGCACTATAGGTAGGTGCAATGACAAACTTAGCAATGCCAAACCCAGCAGCTGCCCCAATGATTGCCATCACAACAATTGAAAAGAAGTGTTTTCGAATAATCTGCCATAATTGACGTAGTTCAAGAACATTATTCATAGTTCATTAATCTCTCTATTCTCTAAAATTTACTAAAAAACTTACGTTTAACGATTGGTTCTGGAACCAAGTTTGTGACATTATCACCATCAAGTATTGCTTCAGCATTAGTCTCAAACAATTCTTGATAGTCCCGTCCCATTTGTTTCTCTAATTTTGCCATGGCCTCAACCATCTCATAATCACGATTTGGTAAGTCATGCGCATCAGAAACAAAAACATGAGCCAAGTTATGCTTAATAATTTCTTCGGCAAACTTCTCAACTTTTTTACCAAAGGTACCTACATAGGAACTTGCTGTCACCTGCGCCACCGCACCTGCTTCAATCAAATCAAACAAAATACTTGGCGTAGACATTATTTTAGTATTTCGCTCAGGATGAGCAATTTCTACAGTAATACCACGCTGCATGATTTGAAAAATCATATCTTTACTATATGTAGGAACATCATCATCTGGAAACTCCAGTAGAAGATAGCGGTTACTTTCATCAGCAAACAAAATATCATCATCATCCAAAGCCTGCAATAAGCCACCATTGATACGTACCTCCTGCGAAGGAAATACTTGGAGTCCAATGTCATTATTATCTAGGTGCTTTTGGAATTCTGATGTTAGTCTGATGACATCATCTTTATGGTTCACGTAATGGCCATTCATATGATGAGGCGTCATTAACGCAGCTTTAATCCCACTATCTACAGCTTCCTTGGCCATACGTATAGAAGCTCGCAGAGACTTGGACCCATCATCTATGTTTGGTAATAAGTGACTATGTAAATCTATCAGCATATTTTTCTCCCATAATAAAAAGGGACTGCTCGCAAAAAGAGCAAAATCCCCTGTCCCCATTATTAAACTGTAGCATACAAAACATTACATAAAAATGACAATTATGAGTAACGTTTATCATACTCCGGATCCTGACTTGTCAAAATCTTCGGACCATCTTTTGTAATTGCTAATGTATGTTCGTATTGTGCCGACCATGAACCGTCTGCTGTTCTTACTGTCCAGCCATCGGCTTCTGTATGGTCAGTCTCAACCTTCCAGCCACCTAAGTTAATCATTGGCTCGATGGTAATGACCATCCCCTCACGCAAACGCACACCGTGACCTGGTTTACCATAGTGCGGTACATTTGGCTCTTCATGCATTGTTGGTCCAACACCGTGCCCGATATATTCACGCACATCCCCGTAATGGTGTTCAACTTCAGTGTACTGCTCAATGGCATTTCCAATATCACCAACGCGATTCCCAATAATCGCTTGATCAATACCCAAATACATCGCTTTTTTGGTTACATCCATCAGTTTTTGAACCTCTGGTGTTACCTCGCCAACAGCATAAGACCATGCTGAATCAGATACGGCGCCATTCAAGCCAACCACTGTGTCAACCTTCACCAAATCACCGTTCTTCAGCTTTAGTCCCTTACGTGGCAAACCATGCGCCACCTCATCATTTATGCTGATAGTCGTAGCATACTTGAATCCTTCAAAACCAATCTGCAAAGGCACGCCACCATGGCTTTCGATATACTCCCGTGACTTTGTTTCAATTTCCCATGTATCAATACCTGGTTCAATGAGATCACGCAACATATGGTGCATACCAGCGATGATAGCACCAGATTGTCGCATAGCTTCAATTTCTCTAGGTGATTTTAACTGTATCATTAGTTACTTCTTTCATTTTCAATATCTATTTCATTATACATATAATGTTACCAAATAAAAAGTCCCCGAAAACTACGAAGAGTTTTCAAGGACAATCCTAAAATTTACTTAACTTTTATTGTGCCATTTGGGTTGTAATTGCCTTATGAACACGATCAATTTCTGTTTGGCTCATGACTTCTGTTGAACCCAATCCAGAAATACTTTGCGTGGTACCTTTTAACTGATCCTGCTTAACCGTACCAAATGCATCACGATAGCTCAAAGCCAAATTTTTCATGGACTTAGTTGAAACATCAGTTTGCACATTGTTAGAGACGGTAGTCAAGAATGAATCATTGAACACGGTACCAACTTGGGCTGAATTCTTCAAAATGGCTTTGATGACCAATTGTTGACGCATTTGACGACCATAATCACCATTAGGGTCTTCGTGTCGCATACGTGCAAAGGCTAAGGCTTCTTCACCATCCATATGATACGTTTTACCCGATACGAATGAATACTGGTTCTTAGAGTCAGCTTGCGTGTCATCACCTTCAGTTGTGAATGTGAGTGGTGATGTCACGTCAACACCGCCAACTGCATCGACCATTTTAACTAAGCCACCCATGTTAATCAATATATAACCACCATTGATATCAATATCGAGCAAGTCTTCGACAGCTTGTGTTGCTGAAGCAGCTGAACCATATGCATAGGCAGCATTGATTTTCATTTGTTGTCCGCTAACTGTTACCAATGTATCACGCGGGATTGATGTCATTGTAGTTGTTTTGGTTTTAGGATTGATTGTCATAACAATCATAGTATCCGTACGCCCTTTATACGAACGACCAAGCTCACCCGTGTCAGTTCCTAAAAGAAGATATGAAACTGGCTTTTTACTATTCGTAATTTTATCAGCAGACTTTGTCGTTGTTGACGTCTTTTGCATCTTTGTAATTGTGTGATTAACTTTAGTATATGCATAGGCACCTAGACCAAGTCCGACAACAAACAATAGTCCGATAATTGTCAGAATAGTATTGCGCACTCTATGATGCTTTTTAGGACGAATCTGAGATCGTCGTTTCATAATTAAATGCTCCTTTTAGCTTTGTTACATAATCGCTGTTTATTGTATCATAATAGCTTGCTATTTGCTTAAGTTCCGTCACGAAACCAATAAAAAAGCCTGCCTTTACAGACAGACTACGATGATATTGATTTACATTGTACCAAACAAACGATCACCAGCATCGCCAAGTCCTGGCACGATGTAACCATGTTCGTTTAAGCCTTCATCAAGAGAACCCGTATAAAGGTCAACATCTGGATGGGCTTCTTGCACTGCCTTAACACCTTCCGGTGCTGAAACAAGTGTAATCAACTTAATATGCTTTGCACCACGCTTCTTCAATGCTGAAATGGCATCTTTTGCTGAGCCACCAGTAGCCAACATTGGATCCACTAACAAGACATCACGTTGGTCAATATCTTCTGGTAACTTGATGAAATACTCAACTGGTTCAAGTGTTTCTTCATCACGATACATACCAATATGCCCAATTTTAGCCGCTGGAATTAGTTGCACGATACCATCAACCATGCCTAGTCCGGCACGTAAGATTGGCACAACAGCAAGCTTTTTACCAGCAAGTTGCTTTTTGATCGTCTTAGTAACTGGTGTCTCCACTTCAACGTCTTCCAATTGAAGATCACGACTTGCTTCATACGTCATTAGCATCGCAATTTCATCAACTAATGCACGAAAATCTTTGGTCCCAACATTCTTATTACGAATCATTGTAAGTTTATGTTGGATCAAAGGATGATCCATTACAACAAATTTTCCCATGATATTTTCGAATGCACACCACTTCCCTAATTTTTAGTGAAGCCATGAACACCTTTCCTTCCAATTCATTTTGCTATATAAAAGTATACCAAAAAAATTGACGTCAAGGCTAATTTTCTCATAATTTAAACTGATACTAAAAACAAATCAATTTTAATCCAGTGCTGTAACGCGCTTGCTATTGGTTAACAAATAACCACTCACACCAAGAACCGTACCAACAACTGCCGGCACAACCCAACCAAATCCAAGGACCGCAAACGGTACAAAGTGGTGATAACCATTAACTAAGCTTTGGACGTGGCTGGTTGTAGCCAATGGTGAACTAGCTAATGCATCAAGGAACGCTGGTACAGTAACAGAGGCAACTACAAAACGATAAACTACTGGAGATTTTTTGAAATATTTACTAAAAAGCGATAATAAGATTAAGACTAAGGCAAATGGATAAAGCAACATCAACACAGGTACTGACCAAGCAACAATGTTCGTCAATCCAGCATTAGCTGTAACGAATGATCCAAATGCAATAACGCGTAGCCACCATAAGTAACTCACTTTTGGAAATACACGGTGCAAGTCTTGCGCAAATGATACAAACAACCCCATTGCTGTCGTAAAGACAGCTAGTGTAACGATTACCCCTGTCAACGCCGTACCAAAGTTGCCCATATAGTGGCTAACAATTTGAGCAAAGGCAGCACCACCATTATCAGAAGCTTTGAACAAACCTAAGCTAGTAGTACCAACCAAAACCAATACCGCATATAATACCGCTTCAGCTAGGATGCTTAACAAACCAGCTTTTGCCAATACCTTAGATACTTGTTGCTTTTGAAAGCCTAATCCTCTGACTGCGTACACAACTGATACCGCCAAAGCTAACAGCGCAATACCATCCATCGTATTGTAACCGTCCAGAATTCCTTGAAATGCTGCATTACTTTGATAAGCAGCAGATACTGCTTGATGTGTATCCCCCATTGGCAAAACCAATGACAAAACAAGCACCACCAGTAACAAGCCTAGAAAGAGTGGATTAAGATATTTTCCGACCCATTTCAATAATCCCGATTCCTTGACAGTTAGGAAGTAAGCTAAGCCAAAGAACACAGCGGAAAATACAAACATAACTACGCCTTGGTATCTAAGTGGTACAAAAGGCGCAATACCCATTGAAAAAGCTGTCGCTGCTGTACGCGGTGTCCCAAAAAATGGGCCAATCGTCAAATGAATAGCTACCAAGAAAACCGTACCAAACCAAGGCGCTACTGGTTTAGCAATATCATAAACGCTTTGACTGTTTGTTAAGCTTACCGCCATCATTGCCAAAAACGGCACAACCGTTCCGGTAATCAAGAAACCGATTGTCGCCGGTAACCAATTACCGCCTGATAATTGTCCCAATTGGATTGGAAAAATCAAATTTCCCGCCCCGAAAAACATCCCAAATATGAGTGATGCCACTAAAACTAATTGTTTCCATGTCAATTTTTTCTCAACCATTATTACTCTCCTATATTTCATGTTTTATTTTCTATAGCTAAACAAGCTATACTTTTAATGGCAACATTGTCATTTTCTCCTCTGTTTTATTAAGAAAATAAAAAAGACGAGTTACTATGAATCTAGTAGCTCGTCTCTTAAACAATATCAATCAGCTACCTATCACGTTATGTTGTGATAGGCACTAAAAAATTTCAGCACTTATCACTATCTAATGATAATAATGCTGATAATAATTTGTTCAGTTGTTGCTGATTGGTATGTCATGTTATTTTCTCATTTACTTGATAATATTATTAAAACAATTTTTATCCAATTTGTCAACTTTTAATCAAAATAAAAAACGCCATAAGCGTTTTTAGTTTAATGATTAACGTTCAACTGAAACAGTTGTGTCAGTTGTAGCCGCTGTACGTGCTTGAACCAAAACGTTGTCAGATGACAATGCTGCTTTGGCTTGATCAGCCAACTTTGTGAATGTGTCAAAGTCAGAAACAGCGATTTCAGCCAACATCTTACGGTTCAATTCAACACCTGCCAATGTCAAACCGTGCATCAACTTTGAGTATGACAAACCGTTCATGCGTGCTGCTGCGTTGATACGAGCAATCCACAACTTACGGAAGTTACGCTTTGTGTTCTTACGATCACGGTAAGCGTACAAGTATGACTTGTAAACTTGTTGCTTAGCAACCTTATAATTAATACGACGTTGTCCACGGTAACCCTTGGCCAACTTAACAAACTTTTTACGACGTGCGCGTGACACTGTACCACCCTTAACTCGCATGGGTATTTCCTCCTAGAAATTAAATAATTAGACGTACCTTGAAATTAGAGCGTGCTCAACATCTTAGCGTATGTCTTTACAGTCGTTGAATCCATCATGCGTGTACCACGCAATTGACGACGTTGCTTCTTTGTCTTACCGTGGAAACGGTGTGAAGTATAAGCTGAAGCTGACTTCAAGCCACCATTGGCTGTCTTCTTAAAGCGCTTTGCTGATGCGCGGTGTGTCTTCATCTTTGGCATGTGACCAATTCTCCTACTTTACGATTTTTGTTTATGCTTACTATAGCAAGCTACTAAACACTAACTTACTTGGCATCGCGTGGTGCCAAGACCAAAAACATTTGGCGGCCGTCCATTTTGGCACGTTGTTCAACCTTGGCGATGTCATTAAGTTCTTCAGCCATGCGGTCTAAGACCTCACGACCAATGTCTTGGTGAGTAATCATACGACCACGGAAACGCAAATTAAGCTTAACCTTATTCCCTTGTGACAGGAACTTAATTGCTGCTTTCTTACGTGTTTCGAAATCGCCAGAATCAATCACTGGTGACATGCGAACTTCTTTAACTTGAACAATTTTTTGGTTTTTACGTTGTTCTTTTTGCTTCTTTTGAGCTTCGAACTTCGCTTTACCCCAATCCATGATCTTGGCAACTGGAACTTCTGCATTAGCTTGCACCAATACCAAGTCCATGTCTGCATCATTCGCTAACTGTTGTGCGTCACGTGTTGACATTTCTTCTTGCTTACCATCGTGGATAAGCAAAACACGTGGGGCGCGGATATTTTCGTTGACTAAATCAACTTGTCGTGGTTGACGTGCTATTGTCAGGCACCTCCAAATTTATTTTGTGAATCAAGAAGAAAAGTGGGCCAAGAACTTAATCTTTACCCACTTCCACACTTGCAGTACTTTCGTACAACTGTATCTGCCAAGCAACATAGTCACTTGGCGAGAAGCGGGTGCTTCTACTTGTTCAACATCTATTAGTTTACTCTGTTTCCTCATTTTTGTCAACTACATTGTGGATAAGGCTAATACCAAAGTGACTGATGACCAGAATGGCAAACTGTACGCCAGCAAATAGTGTAACAAACGCCAGCATATGCATACTAGTTGATGACACGACCAACCTTGCCACGCGATGTGTTTGTGTGAAAACATCCCAAGAATTCAAACGTAAAAAACGGCCAAGATAAATACCAACACTGGCAATCAATGACAAGCCAAATATCAGAACCAATTGTAATAGTTCATGCCTTCTATGGAAATAATGCTTTAAAATCAGTTCGATACTTAACATCCCCAAAACAACGCCCATAAAGACCCCTGCTGCTAACACCGCGTAATTGAAGTATTGCATACGAACAGTGAGTCCGATACCAATATATTGCAGATGAATAAAATCGGTAATCATATACATCGTATTTGGATAAAATAATAGCCATAACAAGCTGAAAATAATTTGTATGGATCGGCGTTTACTAATATTTACAATAATGGCAAAATCTAATGGCAACAACGCCAAAAAAATGTTCCAATTCAGGAAAGTAAAATGCGTTGGTGTTAGTAAAACAAACCCAAAAAATAATAATACAATGACATGTATCGCTAAAACACTTGTTATGTCTTGTTTCTTCATATATACCCAACCTCTACAAACAATTTATAAACTATTTTATACGAAATTGTTAACTAACAATCACTTACTATTATTGTAACATGGACGACAATTGTCTTTTAGTTTGAAATTTCAACACAAGTTAAATTTTGTGTTGTACACTCAAATTAAATAGAAAAAGGAGAAAAAATGATTCAAAATAATAAACGAGTTATCGAAAGCAACATCGTATTTATTCATTCTGATTGGTAGTGGTTTTATCAAACAAACCCCAATATAACGGCATTTTTAATCTCAATCAGAAAGGTGCAGTGCTATCCAACGGATACCTATCACTGCAAGTGTTACGCTATGTCTTCAAAAAAAATTACATTTAAAGATTTATTTTCATTCAAGTGGTACGTTCATCAGATGTCTGGCTGGACAAGGACCTCATACATTCTATTAATTTTTGGTTATCTCGTCATTACCTATAGCTCATTCTTTGCCGGTTCTCCCATTAATCATATGACATGGTGGACATTTGTCGCCGCAATCCTAGGATTTACAACAACATTGGCCATCACCAATGCACGGCCCTTAAATGGCGTTTTCGGTTTACTTTCTGCTTTAATTTATATCGCGATGGCACTCCAAGCCAATAACCCCGCCGATGCGGTATTACAAGCCGTATATATTGTATTACTTGATATTCCCGTTTTAATCATGCCTGGCTGGGCAATGGATGTTGAAAAGCGGATTCGGTTCATACACGAAACCGATGCTCGTGGTGAAAAGCATGGTAAATCTTTTTGGTACCCTGTGCTTATCGGATCAGCAATCGTCGCTTTCATTGCAGCTTATCTATTTGAAACACAAGTTTTGCACACACCAAGACCAGTTGCTGATTCAGCTGTCTTGGCAACTGGCCTCGTTGGTGCCCTGTTAACAACTTTCCGTTTTTCAGAAGCTTTTGCCATGTGGCTTATTCAGGGCGTTGCTCAAGTACTATTATGGGGATTGACTGCTGTCCATGGCGATGCAAACTGGGTCTTATTTTTAACCTATATGCTATATGTCGGTAATGACTTGATCGGTGTCTTTCAATCTTCATGGTTCCACCATAAGGTATATACTCAAGAAATTATCCAATCCCATGTCAAGTAAATTTCCTTGACATTAATAAGCCGTAGCCCTTGACAAATATTTAAAACTTCGGTAAACTTGACTAGTTGATAAATTGAAACGAAAGGAGGTGCTCTTATGGCTACCCCATCAAACAAGAATTCAAAGTCTCACAAGCGTAATCGTCGCGGTCACATCGGCTTGAACGTTCCTAACATTGTTTTGGATCAAACAACGGGTGAATATCGCGTTTCACACCGCGTTTCACCTTCTGGTGTTTACAACGGCAAGCAAGTTATTGATAAAAAGTAACAATGACACTCGTTCATAATGAACGGGTTTTTTTGTTTAAAGGCAAAAACTAATTACCTATGATTAAAATAAAAGAAGCCGCGGTTGATTCCGTGCAGCGCGCTCGTGAAATGATATCACGTGGGGCCAATCGTATTGAATTAAATTCACGACTTGATTTAGGTGGCATTACACCTGATACTAAAAAAATTATTGATACATTAGCAATTGCTAATGAGTTACCTGTTGTTATCATGGTTCGCCCACGTGGTGGTGATTTTGAATATAGTAGTAGTGAAGTCGAACAAATGTTGGATACCATGCAAATAATTGCTGATGTTGGCGGTGAGATAGTCACTTTTGGTGCTGTCTCCGCCGATGAACTAGACTTTGATAGTATGTCTATTTTAATTGGTTGCGCTCATAAATTGCATTTACAAGTTGTCATGCATATGGCATTTGATCAAATCGCAAACCATAAACAACAAAATGCGATGAATTGGCTATCTGACCATGGTGTCAAGCGGATACTAACTCATGGTGGTCCACTGTCAGTACCAATCATGCAGTCGCTGCCCCATTTGCAAACACTAGTCAACAGCGCCCCAGCAAATTTAACAATTTTACCTGGTGGCGGTGTAACAAAAATGAATGCTGAAGCCATAGCTAATATTCTAGGCGTTAATGAGGTCCATGGCACACAAATTGTTTAATTTTTAGCACGATACGATTTTAAAATCAAGGAGAGCTATGATGGATAACAAAAAAATAATTGTTGTTGGTGGGACAGGTTTTGTTGGTCAGGGCGTCTTATCAGCTTTGAACAACAAGAACTTTGAATTGCATAGTTTATCACGGCACCAATTCATTCCCTCTGACGCAACTGACCAAGTCACTTACCACGCTGCTGATTTAAATAAGCCTGGAGAATGGCAAGATTTGCTCAGAGAAGCGGATTGGGTTGTCGATGCTGTAGGAATATTGCTACCCAACCCTTTCAAACATATTAATTACCAAAACAGTAGCGTTCAGCCCGCGCAAAGACTCTTGGATGTTCTTGCGACAACGCACCAAACTAAGTTTTTGTTTGTATCCGCCAATGTGACACCCTTCTTTTTAAATGCCTATTTGCGGGCCAAATTAACCGTAGAACACTCGGCTAAAGCCCTATTAAACGACAGAGCTTATAATGTTTATCCTGGTATTGTCTATGATAAATCAAGAATTTATTCTTATATTCCCGCTATTATTCTTGTAACCCTGCAACGCATCCCTGGATTAAAATTTTTACAGCGTTATCGTCCTGTAAGTCGCAAAACCTTTGCTATAGAAGTTGAAAATATTTTAAATGGCAAGGAAAGCGCCCTATTGAAACGAAATATAAAAATAAAATAACTGCTGAAAAAGCGTTCGACTAAATCATTTAGCCGAACGCTTTTATTATCTATAACTTGATTTTTAATAAACATAGACCGTTACTACCGTAACAACACCGAAAATTACACCTGGTATATTAGCTAGAATAACAGGCCAATCCTTATAGGTCTTTAGCCAGCCATAAGTCACCCACAAAGTTGCATTGACCGTGGCACACAATGGTTGAAGTACCGATACAGGATTTCCGGATAGATTAGCTGTAATCTGTGGAATATAAGAAATATACATCAAACAACAAAATACTACCGCTACCTTACTTAACAGTTTCAGAAATCTAATTCTCTCTTGACTAACTTCTTTTCTTGACTCTTTCGGGACGTAATTGTCGTAATTCATTGGGTTCCTTTCATATGTAAATACAATGTTTTCATTATAACATTATGTGATTTTTATGTAAAATACGCCACAAATATTGCTTTTTATTTTAGGATGAATGCTATGTTCGTCACATTCAAAAATTTAATTTAAAATGATTCTTGATTTTTGAATTCAGAACGTTGTATAATAAAAACAGATTAGAATTGTTCTAACAAAGAAAAGGAGAAATTATGACTACAAATTTTATTGATTCAGAAATAACAGATTTCAAAGTGAATGCATACCACGATGGTGATTTCACAGAAGTAACTAAGCAAGATACCTTAGGTAAATGGGGTGTTTATTTCTTCTACCCTGCCGACTTCTCATTTGTTTGCCCTACTGAATTGGGTGACTTAGCTGATCACTACGCTGACTTCCAAAATATTAATGCTGAAATTTATTCTGTATCTGAAGACAGCGAGTTTGTTCACAAGGCTTGGGCAGAAGCTACGGATACAATTGCTAAAGTAAAGTATCCTATGTTGGCTGATCCAGCTGGTAAGTTGGCTCGTTTCTTTAATGTTTTAGACGAAGATGCAGGCTTGGCTTTCCGTGCAACTTTCATTGTTGATCCTGAAGGAAAAATTCAGTCATATACCATCAACAACATGGGTATTGGCCGCAATGCTGAAGAAATCTTACGTACACTTGAAGCTGCACAATTCGTTGCTGAACATGGGGACCGTGTCTGCCCTGCCAATTGGCACCCTGGTGAAGACACAATTGCTCCGAGCTTAGACTTAGTTGGTAAAATTTAGAGGTTACGCAATGACTGAACCACATATTTATGACACGATTATTATAGGTGGCGGACCTGCTGGTTTATCAGCCGGTATTTACGCTGGCCGTTCAACAATGGATACCTTAATTATTGAGGGTGACCAAATTGGTGGGCAAGTCACAACAACCTCAACTGTTGCAAATTATCCTGCTGTTGAAACAATTGATGGTACAGCATTAGTCAATAGAATGCAGCAACAGGCAAAAAGTTTTGGTGTTCAATTCGTTTTTGATACCGTGACTGATTACAATTTTAGTGATGAGGTCATAAAAACAGTTACTGGTAAAAAAGATACTTACCATGCACGTAGCATCATCATTGCTACAGGTGCTGAACCTCATCAAGTTGGTTTCCAAGGTGAGCAAGATTTTCGAGGCCGTGGTGTGGCCTATTGCTCAACTTGTGATGGTGAATTATTTAGTGGATTAGAAGTATTCGTCATCGGTGGCGGCTATGCTGCTGCTGAAGAAGCTGATTACCTCACAAGATTTGCACGTCACGTCACCATTGTGATGCGATCTAATGACTTTACTTGCCCGCCACTAACTGCTGATCGTGCACGCCTCAACCCCAATATCACCATTTGGCCAAACACAGAAATTCAAACGGTGGCTGGTCAAAACTACTTAACTGATGCAACCTTTATTAACAACAAAACAAATGAGCAAACTACTTACCATGTTGCTGATGGTGATAATACATTTGGTATTTTTGTTTACGTAGGCACAGATCCGCAAACAAAAATGTTCCAACATGATATTATGTTGGATGAGCACAAATATATTGTGACTGATTCCCAGGGTCAAACGAATATTCCGGGGGTGTTTGCTGCTGGGGATGTCATTTCTAAGCCACTTAGACAAATCGTCACGGCGGCTTCTGATGGTGCCAATGCCGCTACTAATGCAGAGCTATTTGTGTCAGAACAAAAGCACAGGCTTAATATTCCGGTTAACCGTTCCGCAGTGTCCTCTCCAAAAACCGACGTTACTAAAGGACCTACAAGTACTATTGATGCAACTGATCATTCTGCCCTTCCTACTCACACTGGACAGTGGTTCGCAAAAGAAATTATACAAGCCTTACAACCTATTTTTGATAAACTTACGCAAGATGTTACCCTGCATCAATTGACAGACGACTCATCAAAAAGTCATGAACTTTCCTCATTTTTGGAAGAGTTTAGCCAACTAAGTAGCCACCTGAAATTTAAAATGGAACCTACTAGTACTGAACTAGAAAGCAAATATCATGTTCACCACATGCCAAACTTTAGATTGCTTACTGACAATAATGAAGATACTGGAATTCAATTTAGTGGTATTCCTACCGGACATGAGTTAAATTCTCTAGTTCTAGCGCTCTATAATATTGCTGGGCCTGGTCAAACAATTGATACAGAGCTTGTCCAACGTATACAGCGTTTACCAAAAACAGATCTGAATATTGGTGTGTCATTAACTTGTCATTTTTGTCCAGATGTTGTGGCTGCTTGCCAACACATTGCCGCAATTAATGATAATGTAACTGCCGAAATGATTGACTTGCAATTATTCCCTGAACTACGCGAATCACATCATATCATGAGTGTACCCGCGATGATTATTAATAATAGCGATAATGTTATTTTTGGTAGCCAATCACTGGAAGAAATCGTTTCCGCCATCGAGACAAGCAGCCCCTTGCCTGTCCATTGATTTAAATCAAAAAAAAAAAAACTACTCCAGGTTAAGTAGTTTGTTTTTTTATGCATACGAATATTAGAAGTGAGCCAACTCCGCTATTATTACGTGATACAATTAAAGAATGATAAATTAAACAAATAAAACGTTTGTAACTATGATATAAATATTTTCTCGGCTGCAACAAATGATAAAAGGAAGTACACAGAATGCCCTTAGATGGACTATTTACGCACGCGATTGTGCATGAACTAAATGATTTAATTACAGGTGGTCGCATCACCAAGGTGCACCAACCTTATCCAAATGAAATTGTACTCGTGGTCCGTAATAATGGGCAGAATTATCCGCTCCTACTGAGTGCTCATCCCAGCTACGCACGTGCCCAAATCACACGTATTCCCTACGAAAACCCGCAAACTGCACCAAACTTCGTAATGTTTTTACGACGCTATTTAGAAGGCGCTAAATTACAAAAAATTGAGCAAGTTGAAAATGATCGTATCATTAATTTTTACGTTAATGCACGTAATGAATTAGGGGACATACAAGAAATCCGCTTAACCTTAGAGATGATGGGACGCCACTCAAACCTATTTTTAGTTCGTGAAAGTGATGCCCGTATCCTGGAACTAATTAAACATGTTCCTGCTGACCAAAATCGTGTCCGTTCTTTGATTCCTGGTGCAACTTATGTTTTGCCTCCTGCCCAGAATTTGAAGAATCCGTTTACTGCAGGGCTAGATGGTTTAGCTCAAATGATCCTAGATACACCTCTCGAAGAATGGCCTAAATACATTCAAAAAACGTATCAGGGATTCGGAAGAGAATCCGCGGAAGCATTGGCTCGAGCAATTAATCAGGCAGGTGATCAATTAGCGCATGCGCGTGAATGGTTGGCTCATTTTGACCATCTCGCCCCCACACTTTTCACTTCAAAAGATGGTTCTCTTAGTTACTCTGCCTTTGACTGGTTGCAAGACAGCGCGTCACAGGAAGAATTTCCAACGTTAGGCACCATGCTTGACGCCTATTACATCGGAAAAGCTGAAAGAGAACGTGTCAACCAACAAGCCGGTACCCTCGTTCGGGTTGTTAAAAACGAATTGAAAAAAAATACGGCTAAGCGAAAAAAATTATTAAAAACACTTGAAGACGCTGAAAATGCTGATGAGTTAAAAGTCAAAGGTGATTTGTTAATTACCTACCCTCACCTCGTTCAAAAAGGAATGAAAAGCGTATCTATTGAAAATTATTATGATAATAATAATTTACTAGAAATTCCCTTAGATCCTAAACTAAACGGTCTGAAAAATGCTGAAAAATATTTCAACAGATACCGTAAATTACGTACGGCCGTAGATTTTGTTAATGAGCAAATTGCGTTGACCGACGCAGAAATTGATTATTTTAATAATATTGTCGCACAATTAGATGTTGCATCTCCAAAGGACGTAGAAGATATCCGCCTCGAATTAACCGCTGAGGGATACATTCGCGCCAATAAGAAAAATAAACAAAAACCAAAGGTATCAAAACCTGATAAATTCGAAAGTTCCGATGGTACGTTGATTGAAGTTGGTAAAAACAACTTGCAAAACGAACGACTTTCATTAAAACAAGCTGATCGTCGAGATATTTGGTTACACGTCCAAAAAATACCAGGATCACACGTTATTATTCATGATTCTAATCCTTCAGATACAACGCTTATTGAGGCCGCAAAGCTCGCTGCTTACTTCAGCAAGGCGCGTGAATCTGCCAATGTCCCCGTCGATTATTTACCTGCCGGAAAACTGCGCAAACCAAATGGTTCAAAGCCAGGTTTTGTTATTTTTGAAGGACAGCAAACACTATATGTTACGCCCGATGCTAGTTTAGTTTCAAAACTGAAAATAAAATAATAAAAAGACCAAAACAAATGCTTTGGTCTTTTTTTGTTCCTCGAAAAATCTACTTTTTTATAGCTTGGTATAAAATAAATGGTGCTTGTGTTTTTTCATTTAACCAACTCTTATAGTGATACTCTTGTTCTATTTGTTGGATTTGTTCTGCTGAAAAATCTTCTAACTTTGGATACCGAACTGTAATTTCACTAAATCCTGCTCGCTTTAAATTTGTTTCATACATACGATTTGGCCAGTTAAAATCATGCAAAATAAGTTTTTCTTGCGAGTCCAGATTCAACTTTTCAACACGTTCTTCACCATAACTATAAAATTTCCCCGGTTCACCATTTTGAAAAGTTGAAAATGGTACACCCGTGGTATTTGGATTAGTATCTAAAATGATGAAGTGACTGTTTGGTCGCAATGTTCGATAAATTTCCCTCATAATCTTTAAAATTCGTTGTTCAGACTGATTGTTAATAAAAACATAGCACGCAATCGCACCATTTACTGAATTATCAGAGATAAAATCTAAATTATCTTTTTTAACAATTTTATAATCAATTTGCTGATGCTTACGCTCTCTTTTCGCAATTTCAATCATTTTAGCAGACTCGTCAACCGCAACTATATCGGCTGATAGTTGGTTTGCTAAACGCAGCGAAACTTTTCCAGGGCCACATCCATAGTCTAATATTTTCTTTGCTTGAGTCGATTTCAAAATCGACAAAACAAAATTATATCCCAAAACCTGTTCTAATACGTCATTATAGTCGTTAAACTGATTAGCCACGACTTCATCCTTAAATAAATTTTCTGTCATTGGACACCATCCCTCTACTCATTTTTGTTGGCCATCTATTCAGCAAAAGATGTTGATATACTGGCAAAAGATGGTCAAATAACACCTGGTCCACTTCCTCGTGATAATAAATCATTTGGTAAATACTAAATAAGGCCAATATTTGTTGCCAATACGACGATAACTCAGTATGTTGAATGTTCACCCAATTCATTGTTAATTCTTTTTTTCTTAATTTTTCTTCATAATGCATTAGCTCATGTACCATCGCCCAATTATTTCCTTGCGGCATTTTAGGAGAGATAAATGTTTGATCATTTGATTCATTGAGCACATGCGTCACCCACTGATTATCAGGTTCATAAATATGCATTGTGCCCACGCTATGGTAATATTTTCCAACTTTAAGATTCAACTCTCGTGCCATAAATTCTTGGATAAAGGTGAATGAAAAAATATCACTTACTATGCCTCGAAACGCATCATTTGCTCGCATGTAAGCCACCATATTGAGTTGGTTATTTCTAATTAAGAACTGCAATCCCAATGTGCAAGATACATCTAAATTTTGATTAATTGTTAATTCGTGCGCATCAAATATTTGGATTACTGCTCGTTTCGAATCAGCATCATTTAGCAGTTCTTGTTTAACGTTCTGCCATTGATTTAGGTTTTGTTCCCCAAAATGAAACAGCTTTTTGCCGTATGCCGTACCGGTTAGTGTTTGCCCGTCCATTGAATAATCAGGCATTCGTTTATTGTAATAGCTGATGTAAGACAAGCTATTGTTTCCTGTTAGATACCACAATGCCTCCGCAAAATTAAAGATAATATTTGTTTTTCTCGTTTGGCTATATACAATTCTCTGTACGGGATTTTCAATTTTAAAATGGACACCTAATTTTTCCCGACTACTAAATCCTCTGGGCTCATTGAAAAATTCTGCATGATGATATATTTCATTTAGTTCGGCTATATAGGCATCATCAAAGGTTTCATATGTTGTCATTTAACTCAACTCCCTCATTCAACGCTACTTTGACAATACTTTATTGTGTTGTAGATAATTGTCTATCACATTACTTATTTGTGAAAGGCAACTATTCATATTTTCGTAATAGATATACTCTACGTCCCCAATTACACCAAGACCACGTATCAAATATGCATAGTCAACATCATTCTTTAAAAGCAAAATAATCTTTTTATGAAATGCTGACGCCCAGCCAATTTCAATATGGGTACCTGGTGATGCTGGGCTACCCGGAAAAGCCATTAAAACATCACAATTTTTTATGGAATTAAAATCAGCATCTGTACATTGAGTGGGGGTCATCATTTCTAATCCCCAATTCTCTCGTTTGTGCGCATTATCCACAAACATTCCTTTATCTTCTAACACTTGCATTACTTGCTGAAGTGACTGTGTAGTTTCCGTATTGACTCGATTGTTTTGATTCAAAAGTTGTTTGAAAGGTGCGGCCAAAAAAACACGTTGATTCACAAAATTGCCTCCTAAATTTTCAACACATAGAAAAAGAACGTTTGCAATAATAACAGTTATATTGCAAACGCTCTTAGATATAGTATGGCTGTTTATATGATTGCAAAAAAATCATATATTCATACTTTCCTACGCTGCTTGCTACAGATCAGGTTCAAAGGGTTCAAAGATTATCTCTTCTCTCTCAGCTTTTTTAAAAGCACCCCTAGTATGTTAATTAATCGACTAATAACAAAATCGAGTGTAACACACTTGTTCAGAAGTATGCAAACAAATTATTTTATCAAATAGTAATGTTAAGACGCTAATTCCCGTTATGACGCGATTATAACCATAAAAGTCAATACCAATACATTAATTGGGTCGTACCAATTAATATATTGGTATTGACTTTTCAAAAAACAACCTTTACGATGAATATGTAAAAACACGGCTTGATAATGAATTGGTGTTCGCCAGGTTCAGATTAATTATCAATTTATTTCTGAACTTTTCACTATACTTTGCAAAGTTAATTTTATATCTTGCAATATTTTTTACGCAATCGTAGCATGCACTTTGTGTATGCATTGTCACAAATTGGAGGAAGTATCAAATGAATATCGATTCAACAGATTACCTGAACAATTTAGATGCCTACTGGCGAGCTACCAATTATTTGTCAGTTGGACAACTCTATTTGTTAGATAACCCATTGCTTAAGGAAAAGTTAACGGCAGAACAAGTTAAAATTCACCCAATCGGGCACTGGGGCACGATTCCTAGTCAAAACTTTATTTATGCCCATTTAAATCGTGCTATTAATAAATTTAATTTGAATATGTTTTACATTGAGGGGCCTGGCCATGGCGGACAAGTAATGATTTCAAATGCTTATCTTGATGGTAGTTATACCGAAGCATTTCCAGAAATCACACAGGATGAAGCGGGTATGCAGAAAATGTTTAAGCGTTTCTCTTTCCCCGGTGGCGTTGCTTCACATGCTGATCCTAAAGTACCTGGATCGATTCATGAAGGTGGTGCTTTAGGCTATTCTATCTTGCACGGTGCTGGTGCTGTATTGGATAATCCAGACCTCATTGCTGCGGTTGTTGTTGGCGATGGTGAAGCAGAAACAGCACCCCTAGCCACTTCATGGCATGTTAATAAATTTTTGAATCCTAAAAATGATGGTACTGTATTACCAATTTTGAATTTAAATGGCTTCAAGATTGCGAATCCCACAGTTCTCTCTCGAGAATCTGATGAAACACTAACCGATTATTTCCACAGTCTGGGATGGCACCCTTACTTTGTAAGTTCTTTTGACAAACCGATTATGCAAGTTCATGAAGAAATGGCAAAAACCATGGACACAGTATTTACTGAGATTAAAGACATTAGAGAAAAAGCCGTTCAGCAGACAAATGAAGAGATTACACGACCACTTTGGCCAATGATTGTTTTACGTTCACCTAAAGGCTGGACAGGGCCAAAAACTTGGGATGACAAACCAATTGAAAATTCATTTCGTGCACACCAAATTCCAATTCCTGCTGACCAAAATCATCCTGAATATATACCACAACTTGTTGATTGGTTACAATCTTACAAACCAGATGAATTATTTGATGAAAACGGTCAGTTAACACAATCTATCCAAGAAGTATTACCGAAAAAAGAGCTACGTATGGCCAATAATTCGGTCACCAATGCTGGTATTATCAAACCTTTGATTTTACCTGACATTGACAATTACTTGGTAGAAAATAATCAGCCAGACAATAACTTAGCTCAAGATGCTATTTTGTTAGGTGACTATTTGCGTGATATCATCAAACTTAATCCTACTAACTTCCGTGGCTTTGGCCCAGATGAAACAGCTTCTAATCGTTTCCAAGACATTTTTGAAACAACTAATCGCCAATGGCTATTACCAATCAAAGAACCTAATGATCAATTCATGGCACCTGAAGGCCGTATTATTGATTCTATGTTATCAGAGCATTATGATGAGGGGATGCTTGAAGCTTATACGCTAACCGGTCGTCATGGATTCTTTGCCAGTTATGAGGTCTTTATTCGTGAAGTTGATGACATGATTGTGCAACATTTTAAGTGGTTGAATCATTCTCATGACGTTTCATGGCGTAAGGACGTACCGGCATTAAATATTATTGCTGATTCAACCGTTTTCCAACAAGACCATAATGGTTACTCACACCAAGATCCTGGTGTAACAACAATGTTGTATGAAAAGCAACCAGACTTCATTCGCGAGTTCTTCCCAGCGGATGCTAATAGCTTGGTCGCAACATTTGAACATGCTGCGCAAGCAACGCAACAGATTAATTATATTGTGGCCAGCAAACATCCCCGCTTACAGTGGTTCTCACCTACTGAGGCCAAACAGCTTGTTACGCAGGGATTACGTGTCATTGATTGGGCAAGTACTGACAAAGGTGAAAAACCTGATATTATTATTACTTCAGCTGGTTCTGAACCAACGACAGAAAGTTTAGCAGCAATACAAATTTTGCACGAACACATACCATCATTAAAAATACGTTACATCAATGTATTGGATCTATTTAAACTACGGGCCGATGCCAGCTATGGCTTAAGTGATGATGAATTTGATGCTTACTTCACTACTGACACACCAGTATTATTTGCATTCCATGGCTATGAACCAATGATTGAATCTATTTTCTTCAAACGACACAATCACCACTTAGCAGTTCATGGTTACCGAGAAGTTGGTGACATTACAACACCATTTGATATGCGTGTTCTTAACAAAATTGATCGATTTAATTTAGTTAAAGCTGCTATTAATCTCTTGCCAGAAAATATTCGCACCAAGCAAGCAGCCCTCGTGCAAGAAATGACCGATAAGCTCGACCTACACGTTGCGTATACTAGGTCAAAGGGAACGGACTTGCCCGAAGTAGAAGATTGGCGCTGGCGACCACTTAAGTGACCTCTTTCTGTTATTTCATTAGAAATTCAAAGCAACAAGAAAAAGGATCCTAATTATTTAGGCTCCTTTTTCTTGTTGCTATTTTTAATTCAGCTCCGGAATAAACATATTTCCTAAAGTTGCTGCCATGACAGCTTTAATTGTATGTAGCCGGTTTTCTGCTTGCTCAAATTGATGCGCATATGAAGCATGAAAGACCTCATCAGTGATTTCCATCTCTTTAATACCAAACTTGTCATAAATATCTTGCGCCATTTTAGTATTCAAATCATGAAATGCTGGTAAATCATGTAACACAATTACCTGTTCGTTGTTTGTTTTTTCGACTAATGTTGCGTTAATTTGATAAGGTGATAATAACTTTATTCTTTCTTCAAACGTATCTTCTTCACCCATCGAAGCCCACACATCCGTGTACAAGACGTCAACATCATTTACGCCACCATCAATGTCATCTGTAACAAGCAACTTTGCACCTGATTCAGCAGCTTTTTGGTTGGCTATATTTAGAATTTCTTCACTTGGTTGCAAACTTTTTGGTGATACAATATGCACATTAACACCTAATATTGCCCCTGTTACCAACAGAGAATTAGCAACGTTATTTCGACCATCACCCATATAGGCTAAGGTAATACCCGCTATGTGGCCTAGTTGTTCCTTAATGGTAAGAAAATCAGCTAACATTTGTGTTGGATGCCAATCATCTGTCAGACCATTCCAGACTGGCACGCCACTGTAAGTGGCCAATCCTTCCACTGTAGCTTGCGAAAATCCGCGATATTCGATTGCATCGTACATGCTCCCAAAAACCTTTGCCGTGTCTTCCAGGGACTCTTTCTTGCCAAATTGAATATCATTTTTACCTAGAAACTCCGGATGAGCGCCTAAGTCATTTGCAGCAACGGTAAAAGAAGAACGCGTACGCGTTGAAGTTTTTTCAAACAACAAGGCAATATTTTTGCCCTCAAGGTATTTATGCGGTATATTATTTTGCTTTAAATACTTGAAGTGCGCAGCCAAATCGATGAATGTTTCTAGCTCTTTTTTTGTAAAATCAATTTCTTTAAGAAAAGATTTTCCTTGAAAATGTGAATGCATTACCTTGCCTCCAAAACTTTTTTATTTCTTACAATTTCTTTTTTAACATTTTCAACAGCCGTACCGCCTAACGAAGTGCGTCGGTTAACTGCTGTTTCAGATTGTAGTTTGTCGTAAATGTCTTCTTCTATTTGTGGGGCTACGGCTTGCAAATCAGACAGAGACATTTTTTGTAATGGCGTTTTTGATTGAATACCTGTCAAGACTAATTGACCCACAATTGCATGGGCTTCACGGAATGGTACACCTTTAGTGGCCAAGTAATCCGCTAGTTCAGTCGCATTCGAAAAATCATCTTGTGTTGTGGCCAGCATACGCTCTTTATGAACCGTCAAGCCACTTAGCATACCCGTAAACACCTTAACAGAGGCTAGAACCGTATCCATAATATCAAAGACCTGCTCTTTATCCTCTTGCATATCTTTGTTGTAGGCTAGTGGCAATGACTTCATCGTTGTCAACAGACCCATTAATGCGCCATAGCTTCTTCCTGTTTTTCCACGAACTAATTCAGCAAAATCGGCATTCTTTTTTTGTGGCATAATTGACGAGCCGGTTGAAAAATCATCTGATAGTTCAATGTAATTAAATTCGTAAGTTGACCACAAAATTAACTCTTCTGCCATTCTGGAAAGGTGCATCATTAATATAGCGGCGTTTGACAAGAATTCTAAAGCAAAATCACGATCTGACACGGCATCTAATGAGTTGTGATAAATACTGTCAAAACCCAGTTCTGAAGCAACAAATTCACGGTCAATCGGGAAAGTTGTCCCGGCTAATGCCGCTGCTCCTAACGGCAAAATGTCTGTATGCTTTTGGTTAAATTCGAAACGTTCATAGTCACGTTGAAACATTTCAAAGTAAGCAAGAAGATAGTGACCATAAGTTATTGGCTGCGCATGTTGCAAATGCGTATACCCAGACATGATGGTTCCTGCATGAGTTGTCGCCAAAGTTAACAACTCCTCTTGCAATTCAGTTAGAGATTCTAGAACGTGGGGCAAACGATGCTTGACCCATAAATGAAAATCAGTGGCTACTTGGTCATTACGGGAACGAGCAGTGTGCAATTTTCCTGCCACCGGACCTATTTTCTCGGTCAATAATGATTCGATATTCATATGAATATCTTCGTTTTTAACGTCAAACTCAATTTTTCCAGCAATGAGTTCTTCATTGATGATTTTCAAACCAGAAACGATTTTTTCTGATTCTTCCGGACTGATAATGCCTTGTTTGCCAAGCATTTTCGCATGTGCTATCGAACCTTCAATATCTTCAGCTGCCATTTTTTGATCAAAGTGAATTGAAGCACCAAATTCATCTACCCATTCTGCAGCTTTAGCAGTAAAACGACCACCCCATAATTTATCACTCATATTATTCATTACTCCCTTTATTGCTATCTATGTACACGAGCTAGGCTCGTATTTTTTATTTCACTGTGTTCTTTTTCGCTTGTGAATGGACATGGTTGACTTGTTCATAAACCGTATTACTTAGTGTCCACAATTTGATAAAGCCTACCGCAGATGCTTGGTCAAATGATGATGATGATGTATATGTTGCCAAATCTTCATCGTATAGTGAGTTGTGTTCAGATTGACGGGCAACCGCAGTGGCATTCCCCTTAAACAACTTCATCTTAACCACACCATTGACATTTTGTTGTGTGCTATCAATAAATGCCATTAAACTATCAAACAATGGTGATACCCACTTCGCTTCATAAACCAAATTAGCTAACTGTTGTTCCACAATTGGCTTGAAATGAGCAACATCACGCTCTAGTGTTAAATCTTCCAAATCCTTATGTGCTGTCATCAGTACAGCTGCAGCTGGTGCTTCATAAATCTCACGTGACTTAATGCCAACCAAACGATTTTCAATATGATCGATACGGCCAATACCATGCTTTCCAGCAATCTCATTAACCGCCACAATGAGCTTTTCTAATGACAATACTTCACCATTAAGCGCAACTGGCACACCAGCTTCGAAAGTAACATCGATAAATTCTGGTGTATCTGGTGCATCTTCAATGGCAGTTGTTAATGCAAATGCATCTTCTGGCGCTTGGTTCCATGGGTTTTCTAAGATACCAGCTTCATTGGCACGTCCCCATAAGTTCTCATCGATTGAGTATGGTGAATCTAAATCAATAGGTACCGGAACATCATGTTCTTGTGCATATTGAATCTCTTCTTCACGTGACCACTGGAAATCACGAATGGGTGCTTCAATCTTCATGTCAGGGTCCAATGCATGAATTGCGGCCTCGAAACGTACTTGATCGTTACCATGACCCGTTGAGCCATGCGCAATCGCAACGGCATCATTTTCATGTGCGATATCAACTAACTTTTTGATGATTAATGGACGAGACAAGGCTGATACCATTGGATATTCGCCTTCATACATCATGTTAGCTTTAATAACTGGTGCAACATATTTATCTGCAAATTCAGCTTTTGCATCGATAACGATTGATTGTTTGGCACCAACTTTTAAGGCTTTTGCTTGAATTTCATTTAAATTCTTGCCATGTTGCCCAACGTCCAAAACAACTGCGATAACATCGTACCCTTTATCCTTTAACCAAGGAATGGCTACTGAAGTATCTAAACCGCCGGAGTATGCTAATACTAATGTGTCTGTCATAATTTTGCCCTCATCATTTTTTCTTTAGCTATTTGATGATTATATATTAACCCCGTTTGATTAAATATGCAATAATATTTCGTTTATATACAGTATAAAAGTGAATATATGCTATTTTATTGTATATTTAATAAAAAAAAGCAGATAAGACGAATTTATTCATCTTATTTGCTTTATTAATTGTACTGTTTATTCCCAAACTGGGCGCAATAAATGTGTCTGTTCTGGCTTAGGGCCAACAGCGAAACTTAATAGATCAACTTCCAATAATTCAGAAATTCTTTTCAAATAGTTTTGTGCATTAATTGGTAATTCGTCAAACTTCGTGACATCAGTAATATCTTCATCCCAACCAGGCAATGTCTCAAAATTAACATCTAGTCCTTGGAACCAAGTATCTGATGCTGGGAAATGATGAATTTCTTCACCTTTATAAGTATATGATGTTGCAATTTTAACTTCTTTTAACCCAGATAAAACATCTAATGAGTTAATAGCTAGTTTCGTTAAGCCAGATACTTGCACTGCATGACGCAATGCAACAGCATCTAACCAACCAATTCGGCGTGGGCGCTTTGTCACAACACCATATTCATGACCAATTTCACGAATATGGTCCGCTGTATCATTAAACAATTCTGTGGGGAATGGTCCTGAGCCAACGCGTGATGTATAAGCTTTAATAACGCCCACAACATCTTGAATTTGCTTTGGTCCTACACCCGCGCCATTCATAACGCCACCAGCAGTTGGATTTGAACTAGTAACAAATGGGTATGTGCCGTGGTCTACATCTAACATGACCCCTTGGGCTCCTTCGAAAACCACACGTTTGTTTTCTTTCATTTGTTGACCAAGTAAGTAAGATGTATCAGTGACATACGGTGCCAATTGACGACCATATTCAACATATTTATCATATATTTCATTATAGTCAAGCGCTTCTTCACCATATAACTTGGTTAATTGCGCATTCTTGAATGGTAAGTACTCTTTTAATAACTTACCAAAAATTTCAGGGTCAATTAAATCAGCAACACGAATACCAACACGTGAAATTTTATCTGTATAAGCTGGGCCGATACCCTTTTTTGTTGTACCAATACGATTATTTGATGCTGTTTCAGATGCTTTGTCTAATGCGATATGATAAGGCATAATCACATGCGCACGATTTGAAATAATCAAATTTTCAACTGTAACACCCTGAGATTCAACTTCTTTTATTTCTGCTAACAATGCTTCTGGATTAATAACCACACCGTTACCCAAAATAGCAAGTTGTCCCTTTGTGACAATTCCTGATGGCAATGCTGATAACTCAAATTTTGTATCACCATGCCAAATTGTGTGTCCTGCGTTATTACCACCTTGATAACGCACTACTGCGTCCGCATGTTCCGCGAAAAAGTCAACGATCTTTCCTTTTCCTTCATCACCCCATTGCGAACCAACAACAATTACACCAGACATATATTTTTTCTCCTATAACACTAATAGCTGCTTTCAGACGGGATAGGCTTGTCGGAGAAAACTAACTATTACAAAAAATAGTTAATCTGTTTGCACCTATCCGTGAGTGTCCCTCTATCAATGTTGCTTTTTTAGTAAAAAACGAACATTAAATACGTTAATCGCTTTTTACTTATCCATTTTACCATAATTATAAATTATATTTTGAGAATATTACTAATTATTTCTAACATTTATAGTGTATGTCTTAGTTTAGTGCTCTTTCAGCTAAATATGAAAGACAATTATTGTCCTTTTTGAAAGTAATTGTAAAAAAAATACATCCATTGATGTATTTTACCTACCTAATCAGCGGTTGTATAAACTGCCAAAACGTCTTCATTATCTTCTAATTCATCGACTAACTTATCCAACTTCTCGCGATCTTCTTCTAAAATGTCCATTGGATTTTGAGCGATCATTGTCACTTCTGCGTCTTCAAAAACATATCCAGCTTCTGTCAAAGCCGATTCAACAGCTTGGAAATCAGCTGGCTCTGTATAGATTTCAAAAACATCATCAGAAGTTTGCATGTCCTCCGCACCTGCTTCCAACGCAGCCTCTAGCACTGTGTCTTCGTCTAAATCGGGAAACGCACTACGATCAATAGCAAGATAACCCCTACGATCAAAGTGAAATGCCACTGATCCTGAAGTTCCCAATGCACCGCCAGCGTGCTTGAATGAGTTACGAACACTTGATACCGTGCGGTTAATATTATCTGTAGACGCTTCGACGAGAACAGCTACTCCAGCAGTACCATACCCTTCGTAAGTGACTTCTTCAAACTTAGCGCCATTTGCGCCAGAAGCCTTATCTAACGCACGTTGTATGTTTTCCTTAGGCATGTTAGCGGCCTTAGCTTTTTCAACAACTAATCGCAATGATGCGTTCATATCTGGATCTGCACCGCCGGCCTTTGCAGCAACATATAAGTCGTGCGCTATCTTTTGAAAAATTTTACCACGCTTAGCATCTTGGGCGTTTTTACGACCTTGAATGTTATGCCATTTACTATGTCCTGACATTGTGTCATCTCCTTGAAATTAATGAATAACGCTTCTATTTTAACAAAAAATAACTACAATTTCCAGTAAGCACAGTTTAAATCATTAATATTGATTACCGCCCAAAAGCTCCAAATATGACATTGCTGAACTGGCAATCAATGCTGCCAAAATATCGTCTAAGTAAACATTAATGCTATCGGTCTTGTCGTTAATTTCTCCAATTAACCCTGGCTTTAGGTCATCTAACAAACCATAATGCACTGTTGCAGCCGCAGAAAATTGTTGCGTAATTGCAATTGCCAAAATTTCATCAACATTATGACCATTGGCATCGCGTTGCAAGCGTGCTTTTAAGGGTTGGTCATCGGGCATAACTTCTGCTTGCTCATCAAGGTATATCGCAGTCAAAATAATATCAGCTACTTCATCTTTGTAAAGAACATGTGCAATAGATTTGGCCAATACTTCTTCATTAATGGTATCTTTGTATTTGCCACTCAAAAATGTACGTGTGCCTTCGGCGATATCATTGGTAGTCACACCTCGACGTGCGAGCGTTGTGATTGCTGATTCTTGTAATTCTTTAGTCATTTTGGTTTTTCCTTCTTTATATTCTTGTGTTAACATAACGACGAGTTAAGATAACGTGTGGAATTTCATCCAAAGCCGTTTTTACCAACTCTTGTTGTTCTTCAGTAAAGTCGTTAATTGCCACCATTGTATAGGCATAATTTCCAACAGCACGATTACTTAACTGTTCAATGTTGATATTATGATCACCAAAGAACTTTGAAATTTGTCCCAACATATTCGGCACATTTTCGTGAATAATACCAACGCGATACTTAGTCGTGAATGGTTCATTAATATCTGGATAATTAACTGAATTTACAATATTTCCTGTTGTTAAATACTCATCTAGTTGACGTGCAGCCATCAAAGCACTCGTGTCCTCTGCTTCAATAGTTGATCCACCAATATGCGGCGTAATAATAACCTTAGGATTATCAAACAAAACACTGTCAGCAAAATCAGTGATATAGACACGTAACTGATCATTATCCAACGCTTCCTTTGCAGCTTCATCATCAACAATGCCGCCTCTTGACAAGTTGAGTAACGCAGCCGTTGGCTTCATCAGATGCAATTTATCCGCATCAATGAAATAACGATTTTTCTCTTCTAATGGAATATGAACAGTCACATAGTCGGCTTGCTCTAATACTTCCTCAACACTTCTTGCATGAACAATATGACGATCGACACGCCAAGCTGTATTGGCATTCAACCCAGGATCATAACCAATAACGTCCATATCAAGAGCTAAGGCGGTATTAGCAACTTTTGATCCAACGTTTCCTAAACCAATAACACCCAGTTTCTTTCCTGCTAGTTCTGTGCCACGGTAACCGCCTTTATTTGACTCTGTGCGCAAAGACACATCCCCGCCCCGTGTATCATTAGCAAATTGTATAGCACCAACTACTGGTCGTGCTGCCAAAACTAGTGATGCAATTGTTAGTTCTTTCACGGCATTTGCATTCCCACCAGGCGTATTAAAAATAGCAATACCACGTTTTGATAATTCCTCAACAGGAATATTATTAAAGCCAGCACCAGCACGAACAATGGCACGAACATTATCATCGATTGGTTCATCGTGTAAATTTTGTGAACGTAACAAGATGCCTTTTGGCGCATCATTACCGTTAATGTCGTAGTGATGGTCTTTCAAATAGTCCAGTCCTTTAGAACTAATAGCATTATAAGTTTTAATGTTTGTCATTTGTAATTATTTTCTGCTTTCTTCAAAAATGTAATTAAGGCATCAACTGCTTCAATAGGTTGTGCATTGTATAATGAAGCACGGAAACCGCCAACCGACCGATGACCACTTAAATTAAATAAACCTTCTTTAGTTGCGTCTTTGGCTATTGCTTGATCTCGTTCTAAGTCTGCTGTAGTAAAGACAACGTTTGTCAGTGAACGTGCCGATTCATCAACCAATGCATGATAAAATGTAGAGTTATCTAGGTAATCATACAATTTTGAAGACTTCTCAATATTTTGCGCATACATACTGTCAACGCCTCCCTGCTCTTGTACCCACTCAAGTACTAAGTTCAGAGCGTAAATCGAAAATACTGGCGGTGTATTATACATTGAATGCTTGTCCAGATAGTTTTGATAACGCAACATTGAACCTACGTTTTCAATATTTTGTTCTTTTAACCAATCTTTTTTGACGATAGCAACCGTAACGCCAGCTGGCCCAAGGTTCTTTTGCGCCCCCGCAAAAATAGCATCAAAATCATTGACATCATATGGCTCTGCCAAAATATTTGAACTCATATCTGCTGTTAATCGACCAACGGTTTTAGGCAAAATCGATTGATGGTAAGTAGCACCCTCGATTGTGTTATTGGTCGTTAGATGTAGGTAATCATACTCATCGGCGTTGAAATCTGTAGATAACATAGGTAAATGATGATAATGATCCACTTTGGAGCTGTCCAAAATTGTTGCTTGTTTACCAATAGTAACTGCTGCCTGCGCTGCCTTTGAGGCAAAGTTACCTGAATCTAAAACAGCAATTCTATTCTTATTATTGGCAAAGTTAAGTGGCAACATTTCAAATTGCGTGGATCCCCCACCCTGAATAAATGCAACACCATAATCATCTGATATATTCATTAAATCACGCAAACGTTCTTCAGCGCTGTTAATGATTTCTTCAAATTGCGTGGAGCGATGCGAGATTTCTATGATGGACATATGCGTAAATTCATTTTTGATGAATTCATTTTTAATCTTAGTGAGAACTGGCGTTGGTAGAACACCTGGACCAGCAGAAAAATTATAGTTTGTCATTAAAAATCCCTTTCAATATACAAAAAGACAACACAAGTATACACACCCATGTTGTCCGTCATTTCTACGTTATCTGTACGCAAAGAATCCCGATCACATGAGTGGTCGAGTGGAGGATGATGTTTGATTGAAGAATAATTTGTTCATAATACATCCCTGCTTCTTTGAATAATTTAATAGTACTATACCAGAAAAATTTGTCAACCCTTACTTTTTCAGGTATAATAAAAAAGTTGAACCGCGGATATGGCGGAACTGGCAGACGCGTACCGTTCAGGTCGGTATGGTGGCAACACCGTGCAGGTTCGATTCCTGTTATCCGCATAAAAAAAGACTTAACTTTTCAGTTAGGTCTTTTTTTATATACTTATAATGCTTGCGCAGCAGTAATAATAGCTACTTTATAAACATCCTCTTCATTGGCTCCTCGCGATAAATCAGAAACAGGTTTTGCTAAGCCTTGTAAAATAGGTCCAATCGCTTCAAACCCACCCAAGCGTTGTGCAATTTTATAGCCAATATTACCTGCTTCTAGACTTGGGAAAATAAATGTGTTCGCTTTACCTGCGACTTTTGAATCAGGCGCCTTTGCGGCAGCAACAGATTCAACAAACGCAGCATCAAACTGTAACTCTCCATCAATTGAGTCCGCCAGTTCAGGTGCTAACTTCTTAGCCAATGCAGTGGCAGTTGCCACCTTATCGACCAAGGGTGATTTCGCGGAGCCCTTAGTTGAAAATGAAAGCATCGCAACTTTTGGTTCAATATCAAACACTTGAGCTGTGTGGGCTGATTGTATTGCAATTTCAGCCATCGTGTCCGAATCAATGTCAATGTTAATGGCAGCGTCCGCAAATACATAACGCTCTTCGCCTTTTTGCATAATGAATGCACCAGAAATACGTGATGAGCCAGGCGCCGTTTTAATGATCTGCAACGCAGGACGAACTGTATCACCAGTTGGATGTACTGCGCCTGACACCATACCGTCAGCTTTGCCAGTATAAACCAGCATTGTCCCAAAATAGTTAACATTTTGTAGCCATTTGGCAGCTGTCTCAGCGTCTGTTTTCCCTTTGCGCCTTTCGACAAGTGTCGCATTTAATTTTGCCAATTCATTCTCATCATATGAAGCAGGATCAATCGTCTCTATGTTCGATAAATCAAAGTTATGGGCTTGGGCAGTTTTTGAAATTTCCTGTGCATCCCCCAACAATATTGGCTCGATCAAATTATCAGCTGCTAATCTGATAGCTGCGCCCTGGATACGGGGATCTTCACCTTCCGGAAATACAATTGTCTTATTTTGACCGGTAATTTTATTTTTTAATTGCTCAAAAAGTTCCATAAATTCCTCCAAATTCGCTGCTACGAATTAATTATTTACAATTTAATTGTAACAGACAACTACACAAAAGTCTGTGTATTTAGTAATATTTGTGAATTTATTCACTCATTTCAACCAATCAATAGGTTGTCGCCCCTTAGCAACTAAAAAGTGATTTGCTTTTGAGAATGGTTGACTTCCAAAAAAGCCACGGTAAGCTGATAGTGGGCTTGGATGGGCACTCATTAAGACGAGATGCTTAGACTCATCAATAAATTGACGTTTCGATTGGGCAAACTTTCCCCACAAAATAAAAACTTTCGGTGCATCATCTTCAGAAGCAATTTGGATCAAACTGTCCGTCAACGGCTCCCAAATTTTCCCTTGGTGCGCATTAGCCTGCCCTTCTGGAACTGTTAAGACAGCATTTAGTAGCAATACACCTTGTGTGGACCAGCTGGTTAAATCATGAGATTGACGAGGCCCAACATCTGTCGAAAGCTCTTTTAAAATATTCTGTAAGGAAGGTGGTGCTGGCACGTTTTCAGGAACTGAGAAGCTCAATCCTTGGGCCTGACCAATATTGTGATATGGATCTTGCCCCATGATGACCACTTTCGTCTCAGGCAAAGGTGTTTTCTCAAGAGCAGCAAATATATTTTTTTGCTGTGGAAAAATATGAGCATCTTCCCGGTAAGTTGATTGAATAAACTGCGCGACTTGTTTTAAATACTCAGGATTTAACTTGGCCTTAACAGCTGGTGCCCAAGTTGTATGTGATAATGGCATTTTCTTCTTCTTTCGTGATAAACTTGTAATTGAATACGAGGTTTGCAAATGACAAAATATTACTTACGTCAACGACATAGTATTAATGATGGCGTCAACATTGTTTTCGACCAAGATTTTAAAGCGTCTTATTTAGTGTCTGGCCGTTCTGGTAAAAAATCTGACGAAATTCAAGTTCAAGACATGTCCGGTCGCGTTTTGGTGCGCATCCGCCAAACATCTTATGGTATTATACCAAGATTTACCCTCAACTACCGTGGGCATATCGTCGGGTCAATTAGTTTTACACTAGGCCATATTAGTGACTTTGTTTATGTTCGACATTTAAGCTGGTTAATATCTGGTAATTTCATTGCAAATCGATACTTCATATACCACAATACCAAAAAATTGCTTAGTGTGAAACCGGAAAATCGACCAGATGGTCTATATAATCAATTGAATGTCACATTTGATGCTCAGGCTCCTGTTCATATTGCAATTGCAGCGTTACTCGATATTTGGGGCGTAAAATCAAATCCATTAAAACACTTTAACTGGCTCAAAGGGCCAAATAACTTATCCTATCGCTCAACATACACAAAATAAAAAAGCATGATGTCTCAATTAGCGACTCATGCTTTTTTATATTAAATCATCTCCAAGTGCAATTGTTGTGGCTTTGCCCAACCCATTTTACGCATGAAACGATAACCAACAAATGAAACAATCACGGGAACACCTACACCGATAATCATGTAAGCAGCAAATGCAGCAGGATTTGAACCAGCCAATGCCAACGGAACGATAAATGAATTAAATCCAATACCAGCCATTGAGAAAGGTGCAGTAACATTAAACGCGATTGTTGCGATTGGTGCAGCAATTGCTGCGCCAATCATTGGTGGAATAATCAAGGCAGGATTTTCAGTCAAATTTGGAAATTGAATTTTTGGTGTAACAATACCTTGAGCAATTGTTGCGCCAATTTTATTTTCATGAAATGACATTGCAGGGAAGCCAACGAATACAGCCGTTGTACCGATTAAGATTGCTCCTGCAGCCTCTGGTGAAGTTACACCCGTTGCACCAATTGCCACAGCTAAAGCTGCTGCGGAGGCTGGTGTCATGGTCATTGCACCAAAGGCCATTGCAACAATGGCTGTACCAATAATTGGATTAACTGCAACACTCGAAGCAATAAACTTTCCGATTGCGACCAACGCCGGTGTCGTAACAGCTGCCAAGTAGTACCCTGACACCGTGCCAACAATTGTGGTCGCCGCTGGTACAATGACCATATCTAATGGTGTCTTACCACTCAACCACTTACCAAACAATACGGCAATCACACCAGCCATAACAGCTGAAATTGGTTGTCCAGTGGTCATTATAGCTGAACCAGCAGCTTGTGCACCAGCGTATCCGGTTGCTGTCACACCCTCCACGGCTTTATCTGTGAAGAAAACAGCGTTAGCACCAACCGCTGAGGCAGCCATCGCACTAAACATAACCATTGTATTCGTTTTCATTTGTGATGCAATCGCGGCGCCAAATGCTGCTGGTAACATAATTTTAGTGATTGCACCCATTTGGACCATCGGTGCCCAGTGGATGAATCCTGCAATCGTTTGCAGCAATAATCCCATACCCAAGGTAACCAAAATGGCGTTTGAGACAGCTGCACTGACTTTATAAACAGTGTCACGAACTGACTCCTTTTCTTGAGCTACTTTTTCTTTAATTTGATCTGTATCAATTTTATGTTGTGGTGTAATTGCGTTTTGTGCCATGTTATTTCTCCTGTTTAATAACTTAATTCCAATATGAGCTACTAACAATCGTTGAGAAAAATAAAACGTCCCAACGATTGCTCGTTAGGACGTTTCCTACCTAACCAGCTACTCTGACTCTTTTAGTAAAGTCTAGTAGCTGATTATTGCTCAAATAACAACCTACTAGACTCAAATGAGAAGGAGGTTGAGGAGGAGTGCGTTATTTTGATGTGCTTGTACATTTTTAGCCATGATGCGTCTCCATTTTTTGAGCGAATTACTCGCTTGTTTCTATGAGTAATAATATACCCTAATAACATTTATATGTCAATACTTTTTTATAAATCTAATAAAACTCTCCAAAACTATAGTATAATAAACAAGGAGGAAAAATATTATGAAACAGATATTTCAATTTATTGGGGCCGTGGTTACAGCGATTATTGGGCTGTTAATTTTGATTCCTGTCATTTTAACAATTATTGGCGTAGCAGTTCCGGTCGTACTTAGCATTATTGGCATTGCACTCTTCGTTGCCTTAATTATAGCTGCTGTTGCTGGCATTATTGGCTTAGTTGCATTTTGGCGTTTCAGAAAAAATATCAAAGATAACGAATTTGAGTTTGTTAGAAATGGTAAACATTTCAACATACATATTAGTAAGGACGGTACCAAGGTAAACCATCGACGTGATGTAACAAATGACGATGAAGATTAAACTAGCGCAATATGCTCAGCAATTTTCTGACAGCCCAGATACGTTGGTTAAAATAAATGCAGCTCGTAAGGCATTACAGTCCCTTGCTCAGCATACTTTACCCGAAAACCCCCTACCTCAGCTTAGTTTTTCTAGTCAAGATATTCTATCCGATTTACGACTGATGCCTCTTGATGATTTACTTTCTGAATTTCGACAAACAATTATTAAGTCTTTTGGCGTCTGGCATTTGCCAAATAAGCTTTGGTTATCGGATTTAAATCAATTTATTGATGGCCGACGAGTTTTAGAAATCATGTCAGGAAATGGCGTTATTTCTAGCCAATTGCGCCTTTTTGGCAATAACGTCATCGCAACAGATAACTTCGACTGGCACGGTCAAGATATACAGCATCCTGATTTATGGACAGAAGTTATCTGTTTAGATGCATTGGAAGCTATAAAAGCAATGTCCTATGATGTGGTTATTCTAAGCTGGGCACCTGATACAGATGAAACGGACTGGCAAGTTCTACAAGGCCTACGTGCGCAACACTTTAATGGTGATTTTATTGTCATTGGTGAAAAAAATGGCGCAACCAATTCACAATTATTTTGGCAGAATGCAAAACTAGCACGCCCCAAAAAGTTAAATCAACATCATCAACCATTTGATTTTATTAGTGATCAAGTTTGGTTAGTACAATAAAAAAACGATCTGGCGATAGAAATTATCACATGATCGTTTTTTATTTGTACTTTTCTTCTAAGCCGCTCATCCAGTGACCAGCCCATACACCGAGGATGAATAAGATAAAACTTATAAATCCGCTCATTATGTTAAAGCCACTATAATCAGCGACTGGTGGAATAACAATTAAAAGCGTTGACACCACAACAATACCTAAAATGAAATGGTATACCTTAGCATAATAGTGATGTAAAAGATAGTTCATTAATTTTGAAAAAAGGATTAATGTCAACATACCACCAAGTGCTATTGGCAAAAATACACTTATATCAGCACGTTTAAATCCGGCTAACATTGGGTCAAATAATCCTAGGTATAGCAACAGGTTTGATGGACTTAATCCCGGGACAATAACGCCTAACGCGATTAGTGCCCCCGCCAACATCCAAGAAAAGAAATTAATTGGCATCGTTCCAAAGATGGCCGTCATATTATATAGGAATAATCCACCAGCAACTATTGTGACGATGAATAATATCCAATCGCTCGGGCTCCGCCCATGCTTGCCACTTTCCTTTGTCAGAGCTGGTAAAGTACCAACAATGGCACCAGCAAACCCCCACAAAATAATTGCTTTATATTCAACAAGCAAAAATTCTAATGGTCGGCTTAATAAAATAATACCAGCGATACCACCCAAACCCACTGGTAGAAAAAACCAAAAATCTTTCTTAAAATTCTGCCTCAAATGCGCCATGAAGTTCAGCATTCGTTCATACAAGCCAAGAATTGCTGCTAATACGCCACCGGATACACCAGGAAGAATAAACCCTAGAGCAATGAATATCCCTTTGAAAAAGCGTATAAACCACTCTTTAATGTTACTATTGTTCATCAGTAGCACCTCAATATGATGTATATTATTGTTCTAAGTATTTTACGGCATACTGCCAATTACACTAATCTTAAAAAAGCTTAATATTCCATTAAAGCTAGGAATGGCACTTCGCCAGCTTTCATAATTTTTTCACGGCCTTGCAAGCTTTCTAATTCTATAATAAAAGCTACACCAGCAACGATGCCACCAAGTTTTTCAATAATTTCACGTGTAGCATTAATAGTGCCGCCTGTCGCTAGTAAATCATCAACAATCAGCACACGTTGTCCTGGCTTAATAGCATCTTTATGAATTTCTAGCTCATTAACACCACCATACTCTAATGTGTATGATGCTGATACAGCTTCACGAGGTAATTTGCCACCTTTACGAGCTGGAACAAAGCCGATATTCATCGCATACGCCAGCGGTGAACCTACAATAAATCCACGTGATTCAGGACCAGCAATTAAATCAACGTTTAAATGTTTAGCAAAATCAGCAATAGCATCTACTGCTTGCTTATAGGCCACACCATCACCCATCAATGGTGAAATATCACGAAAACTAACACCTGGTTCGGGGTAATCTTCAACTGTTGCAACAAAATCATGTAAATCTACTGTCATTCTAAATCTCAGAGCTATCGCTCATACTTTCTTTTTAACGATTTGCCAAATACTTTTGGTATGTTATTGACGTGGTTAAGGGTTTTTGTGCTGCTCCCGAAATAATTGTAACAAATCCATTGGTAACGTGCACGAATCCTAATTCAATAAATACTTGAATCATAATATTCAAATCGTTCTTATTGATATTTAACTGCTTCGCTATTTTATCCAAGTTCTGCGCAAAATTTAGATCCTGATGTGCGTAAATGAATTTATATACTTGAGCAAAAAACTTTTTATGAGCAGCATTTTCATCAGTTGCCTCTGATGTATTAATAGCAGTTAGTAGAAGCTGTATCGTTTTGCGCCCACGGAAATAATTAATACCCAGAGTCGCAGCAAATGATATCCCTAATGGATTAGCAACCATAGGCACCCAATCTGGATGGTTAAAGCCAACTGCTTCAACATTATTTTCTAAAGCTAACTTAATATGTTGCTTTAAGTTTCCCATGGTTGTTACTTTATTAATTTTTGGTTGCTGCAATCCAAACACTGGTTGCTGATTTCCAGTACCGAAAGGTTCAAGCAGGCGTAGTTCTTCATACGTTTCAGTGCTGATTTCATTAACCGACAGTGTCGTATTAATACTAATCGGCTTGGCATGAATTTGTAATTTAGCTGAGTTCAAACGAACTTGCTCTTTTAATACATCTAGTTGCTCTGGGGAAATAGCTAGTCCTAGTGCACTGGCATGCCCACCAAACGTATCATACAAATCGTGAAAGGTATTCATAAATTGATAGAGGTCAAAATCACCAAAAGTCCGACCAGATCCTTTATAAACACCATCCGTTAAACTTAAAACAATTGTTGGTTTTTGTAATAGTTCCACCAATCGACTAGCCACAATACCCAAAATTCCTTGATGCCAATCTTGACCAGCAATAACCAAGACTTGATCATTTTTGTATTCGTCTGACAAAGCCATTTGTTTTGCAGACCCAAATACCTCTTCAACAATTTCTTGACGTTGCGCATTAATGGCCTCAACTTCAGAAGCAATGGCAGTTGATTCTTCTGGATCTTGACTTAACAAAAGTTGTAGAGATAAGCTAGCATCCCCTAATCGACCAACAGCATTTAAGCGAGGGGCAATCTTAAATGAAACTGTTTCTGAAATAACTGGTTCATTATCTTTCTTACCCGCATTTTTCAAAACTGCGGTTAGACCCGGACGTGGCGAAACATTAATTTGTTTCAATCCCCATGAAACTAGAACCCTGTTTTCGTCAGTCAAAGACACCATATCAGAAATTTCACCTAACGCAACGAGATCCAACAACTCAGTTGGTAGCTCTGTTTGATCCTCAACTGGTTGCCCTTCATTTAATAATGCTTGGGCAACTTTGAAAGCAACACCAGCGCCAGATAAATCACCAAATGGATACTGGCCTTTTGGATGTCTTGGGTGAATAACGGCATAAGCGTTTGGCAATGTGGCAGGCATTTCGTGATGATCAGTAATAATGACATCAATACCTTGACTCATCGCATATTCAACAGCTTCTTGACCACTAACACCGTTATCTACTGTCACAATCAATTGCGCACCATCAGCAATAAGTTTTTTATACGTATCAATATTTGGCCCATAGCCATCTGAAAAGCGATTAGGTATGTAAGGTGTTACATCTGCCCCCAATACTTCTAAGGCTTCAACCATAATTGCTGTACTAGTGACACCATCCATATCATAATCACCGTACACAACAATCTTTTCACCACCAAAAGCTGCGTCCTGTAGACGCTCAATGGTTCTATCCATATCATGAAGTAACATGGGATCATGCAATTGTTCTACACTTGGTTGTAGATATTTAAAAGCTGCTTCTGGATCTGTATAACCCCTTTGAGCCACAATTGTTGACATAAATTGACTAATATTTAGTTGTGCGCTTAACTGCCGAACAACCTTTTCACTTGGTTGTGGCAGAATGTTCCAATTATTTTGATTCATTACTATCTTTCTTAAAAGGAATATCAATAATGTCAAAGTCGCGTGCCACATACGTGTTAGCAAAGTTGCGACGGACATCGTGTATTAATTCTTTAACCATCGGCCCAATATAACGAGCTGAAAGATGTGTCAATACTAACTTGTTTACATGTGCCCGGCGAGCCACACTTGCAGCATTTGCACTTGTTGAATGGGCATGGGCTTTGGCCATTTTCGCCTCTTCTTCGCTTGAACCATAGGTACTCTCATGCACCAGAACATCGGCATTTTTTGCTAACCACTCTACATTATCATTAGGACGAGTATCTAAAATGAAAGTTACTATACGACCTTTTTGAGCTTTACCAATGAAATCATGACCATTAACGATACGCCCATCTGGTAGTGTAACTGTTTTTCCTGCTTTGAGTTGTCCATATACTGGTCCAGAAGGAATATTTCCCTGCTTTAGTTTATCAACTAATAGTTCGCCTGGATGATCTTTCTCTATCACACGAAATCCCCAGGTCTCAATACGATGACGCATTGGTGCGGCAACAACTTGAAAAGTATGATCTTCAAAGATGACACCTTCAGTTAAGTCAACATACTCAATTGGATACGATAGACGTGTTTCGGAAATCCGTAGTGCCGTTTGAACAAATTCTTTAACACCCTTAGGCCCATATATAGTTAAGGGTTCATTTTTATCAGCACCTTGAAAGGAACGTGAGCTTAAGAATCCTGGCAATCCAAATATATGATCACCATGCAAATGTGTAATAAATATTTTTTCAACTTTACGTGGTCGCAAAGTGGTTTTTAAAATTTGATGTTGCGTTGCTTCACCAACATCAAAAAGCCACACAGCATTGCGTTCGTCTAAAAGGCGAAGCGCAATACTTGTAACATTTCTAAATTTAGATGGTTGGCCAGAGCCAGTCCCGAGAAATTCAAGTTGCATTCATTTTACCTACTGAGCGCTTTCTTAATAACGTTCATAACTAGTCAATTATAACAAAAAATGAGCGTTTCCGCTCACTTTCATATCATTTAAATTGAATTTATCTTAAAATATATTGGTTAAATTCAATTCCACTTATCAGCTTTAAATTGCAAGCGTTGTGCCATTTCTAGTGCTTCTCGTTCTGGATCCTTCTTGTAAAAATCCTGGTGATACTCTTCTGCTTCATAAAATGGTTTGGCGTCTTCAATTTTCGTCACGATGGGTTCATCAAAACGATTTGAAGCTGCTAATGCGGCTCTAGATTCTTCAGCAATTTCACGTTGTTCAGGACTATTTACAAAAATCACTGGACGGTAGTTATCACCGCGGTCTTGGAATTGACCCATTGCATCAGTTGGATCAGTCTGTTCCCAATATATTTCGACTAGTTCACGATAACTTATTTTTTCGGAATCAAACCAAATTTTAACAGCTTCTGTGTGTCCTGTAGTATGTGTTAGTACTTGCTCATAAGTTGGATTTTCAACATGACCACCAGTATAGCCTGAACGAACCTTTTCTATGCCATCCAAAGAATCAAATGGTTGAACCATGCACCAAAAGCAGCCACCAGCAAATATTGCAGTTTCTATTGCCATGTTATTTCTCCTTACAAATTAAAAGTAAAAGCAGTTACACTCATTTTACTTTAATTAAGATTAAATTTCAAAAGTTTCCTGTTTTTTAGCTAACTTTGTTCGCTCAATATCTTCTTTAGCGTGAATTAATCTTGTTACCAGAGCATTAAATGGCATAGCTACATCATGTTCAGATCCTAATTTAGCGAAGTAACCGTTTAAAAAATCGATTTCTGTATGTTTACCAGCTTTAATATCTTGATACATTGATGGGTAATGATTTCCAGCATTTTCAGGTCGTATGAGTAAGGCTAAATCCTTCATGATCGCGTTTACATCAACGTTAATTCCTTCTAACTCACCAATTTTTTTTATTTCATCCAGAATATTTAGTGATAAATCCATACCATTTCCAGCCATACCGAACTCTGCAATATTTGCATCTAACAAAACTGTTAACGGGTTAAGGACAGAGTTAATTCCCGCTTTATGCCAAATTGCTTCAATGACATTTTGAGATAATGTCACATTGAGACCAGCCTTATTCAGAGCCGATACAATTGGTTTAGCGTTAGCCTCACCGATTGCCTGTAATTTGATGGACCCAGTTCCCGTCACGCGAATTTCACCAGGATTAATTAATTCTGATGTCCACAAAGTCACACCAGCCAAAATCTGATTGCGATTAACATGCTTTTCCATGACCTCAATATTACCAAGACCATTAGAAAGAACCAACAGCTTGGTATTCTTAGTAATAATGTGCTTGATATCTGTTAACATCATATCTAATTGAGGGGTCTTCGTTAACAAAATAATAAGGTCAAACTTACCATCAATTTCTTTAGCTGTCATAACAGGAATATAATATTTTTTTGTTGCCCCATCATCTTGATGCACTGTTAACCCATCTGTGCTTATGGCAGCAATATGTGCAGCCCAGCCATCAATTCCTGTAACTTCATGGCCAGCTTGTTGTAACATCACACCAACTCGAGCGCCTAAAGCACCAAACCCTGCTATTGCTATTTTCATAATTTTAGAAGCGTGAGTAATCAGGTATTTATTCACAATACCTGAAATAGCTAAACGCATTTCCTCCATATCTGTTTGCTAGTTCTGTTACTTTTTCTCACAAAACTTTTTACTGTTCTTCACTCTTTATATTATCCAGCAAGTCCCGCTCTTGTTGCGTTAACTGCCGCTTTTCTAATAAATCAGGTCGGCGTAAATAAGTACGGCGCAATGACTCCTTTAATCGCCACTCAGCAATTTTGGCGTGATTACCACTAGTCAAGACTTCCGGAACCATTCGTCCCCGAAAATCAGCTGGTCGTGTGTACTGCGGAAATTCTAACAAACCATCTTCAAAAGAATCTCCCTCAGCACTTGCCGCATTACCTAAAATTTCGGGCAGAAAACGTACTGTGGCATCGATAATAACCATCGCGCCGAGTTCTCCACCTGTCAAAACATAGTCACCTAGTGAAATTTCATCATCGACTAATTCTCGAATGCGCTCATCATACCCTTCGTAATGACCAGCAACAAAAGTTAAATGGTCATAAGTAGCTAACTCTTGGGCAACTTCGTGGTTGAACTGTCTACCAGCTGGATCCAACAGGATCACACGTCCTTTGCCACCAGCTTGCTTTTCAACAGAGGCCATCGCATCAAATATTGGTTGTGGTGTTAATAACATGCCAGCACCGCCACCAAATGGATAATCATCTACGTTATTATGCTTATTTTCGGTGAAATCTCGAAAATCAGTCACTTGAAAGTCTAACGCCCCTTTATCAATCGCTTTGCCAATAATTGATTGGCGCATTGGTGCAAACATGTCGGGAAATAAGCTTAAAACATCTATTCTCATTAATCTAATAACCCTTCTAAAGCGTCAATTGTAATTAATTTGGCGTCAACATCAACTGATTTAACAACATCATCAATCATAGGAATCAAGGCATCTGATTGACCGTCACGTTGAACTATCCAAACATCATTCGCTCCTGTTTCCATAATTTCCTTGACAACACCGATTTTGTTACCATCCAAATCAACCACAGTGCTATCGATAATTTCATCGTAATAGTACTGATCGTCTTCTAATTCTGGACGAGCTGTACCTTCAATATAAACATCATCACCTTTATATTTTTCAATTTCATTAATGTTGGTTACGCCAACAAATAAAACCAACCACATGTTTTTATGTAGTCGTGATGATTGCACTTTGACAGGGATACGTCCCTGTTTTGTATCAATAAATAGATCTGCTCCCTTTTTGAAGCGATCTTGAGCAAAATCAGTAATCGCCATGATTTTCACTTCACCACGAATACCATGTGTGTTTACAATTGTGCCAACTTTAAAATAATTTTCTGTATTAGTCATAAGTCTATTGTATCAGGTTTTACAAACGGAAATACAAAAAAAGTGCGTCATAAAATCTCACTGACGCACTGTTTCTCACTTCTCTAATAGGTTTTCTAATACTAATAATTTTCTTTTAATGTCAGTACCGTATCTATACTTACCCACACCACCACTCTTAGGTAAGATATGATGACAGGCATTAATAATTGGAATAGGATTTTTACCAATCGCTGTCGCTACAGCGCGAACAGCAGTGGGATGATTAATCTTTTTTGCGAACTGCTCGTACGTTAATAATTCATGACAGGTATTTAGGGCCTGCCATACCTCTCTTTGAAAGGCAGTGGACTTAAGGTACCCAATCTTAATCCGCGAGAAATCAATCTTTTCACCAGCAGCATACGCTCGAAAAAGACTTGTTTCTGGTAATACTTGCTGTTTTAACTCATATTCTGGAAAGTCATTTAAAAATTCGCTAACACCATCATCAGCTAGACTAATGCACACAATTTGATCATTCTTTTTAAATAATGTTAGTTTACCGTTTAAAAAAGAGATTGTTTCATATTTTATCATTACTTCACCATGACATTTTTGTGTAAAACCCAATAAGTAATATTTATTGTCTATTTTACACTAATTACTCGACCGACATTCAAAGCAATTAATTGTGGATCACCAACCTGATAACCAACATATTCCCGTTGAAGTGCTTGTTGATACAAATGAAGCTGTCCCTTATATCGCGCCTGCAATTTAGTCAAGTCTTCATCTATTTGAGCATTTCGAACAAAGTCGGTTTTATAATCAAACAATGTGATTGTTTGCGATGCTTCATCAACAAAATACCCATCAATAATACCATGAATTAACACTGGTGCAGAATCCTCTAGTGTGTCATAAATATCATTGGCTGGCATAATCATAGCAAAAGTAGCTTCTCTGTGCAACGTCTTCTGGTGAGCAATGATTTGTTTGGCAAAGTCGGATTGCAAAAATGCAAGAATCTCATCAATTTCAATTAGTGGTGCCACGCTAGGCAAAATTCTTTTATTTTCAACCAATTCGTCACGTAATTTTTCTATGCTCTGTACTGTATTAATTTTGGTAAAATCAATCAACTGTAAGATCAAATGTGTTGCCGTTCCTACCGCAGAGCTTGATGGTTTTTGCGAACCGTCATTCATAAAATCTGGTAAAGGTAACTCGTCAACCTTCAAAACATTAGCAGGTTGTAATTGTCCATTTTCAGTAATAACGGCTGTCTGCATCTGAGCAAGATCCGGGTCCTCAAATATTTGTTTGATTTCACTCACAGATTGATACGCCGCTGTTTGTGTTGCTTGTAAGTTAGCATATTGATAGTTCAAAATTGTTTTAGCTCGATCAAAATCCATCGGCGAATAGGTTCCATCCTCAACTAATTCACTACCTTTAGTACTCGCTATTGGTGCATGAATTTCGTTTTGATTTGTGAGTGTAACAGCCACTTTTCCTGTTAATGGTGTTTCAGATCCCACCAACCTTGGTAATTGACCATCACCAAGCCAATCCTCTAGTACTTTATTTTTTGTACGAGCTAAACTCATAATAGTCCATTTTAGATATGAATCGGCTTGTAAGCGCAAAAATTCAGGTAAAAATTGTCCATTGGCGTTCTTGGATTGCTGCCACAAAGATTTTAAGGATTGGTTCCCTGCTTCTCCCTTGACTTTAACCGAACCAACGATATACAATTGCTGTTCAGCTCTCGTCAGGGCAACGTATAAGAGGCGCATTTCTTCAGACCAACTCTGTCGCTTTAACGCCTGCTGCACTACAAGCTTTTGTAATGTAGGAATCATAACCAAAGCATCTGGTTGAATATACTCTACCCCTATACCTTCATTTTTTTGAATCAATAGGCCGCCCTTTAAATCCTGGGTATTAAATGATTTATCAAATTCTGGTAAAAATACAATTGGAAATTCTAATCCTTTTGATGCATGGATGGTCATAATTCTTACAGCTTGAGCATCCGTTTCTTGTGCTGCTTCGCCTAAATCGCTGTCACCAGACTGCAACTGTTCAATATATCTAATAAAACGGAACAAACCGCTATGCGTATTATTTTGATAGGTACGCGCATATTCGTATAACGCATGCAAATTTGCTTGTCTTTGTGCACCTCCCGGCATACCAGCAACGTAATCAAGCCACGCCGTATCATCATAGATAGCCCAGATTAATGCTACTAAATCGTTTTGTGTCGCAATTGCATGCCACTTTTCAATTAAATTGAGGAAATTTTGCGCTTTTTGATCTTGTTGCGCGTAAGCTTGCAACGCTGTCCAGTAATCATGCATTTTATCTGCAATACGAATTGCCGCCAACTCATTTTCATCAAAGTTAAAAACTGGGGAACGTAACACCGCGGCTAATGGAATATCCTGATGTGGATTATCTATGACGCGCAATATATCGAGCATCAGATACACTTCCATCGTCTGAAAATAATTACCGACACCTTCAACTTGAACGGGAATTCCCGCCGCACGTAAGGTTGACACAAGGTCAATATAGCCCGACTTGGCTCGTGTCAAAATGGCAATATCACTGTACTCCACTGGGCGAAGACCGGCTGGATCAGCTTTACGATCGAATATTGAAGTTTCACGTAGCTTCAGTATTCTTTCGGCTAGCAAAGCATATTGGGCCTGCCTTTTCTCAAATACTTCCGTATCAGTTTCCAAATCTTCTTCAGCGTCTTCGACAATAATGTCCATATGAAATACAGCAGGTACATCATCTGGATAAGCGGCTTTCGGAACTAGTTTTGCCTCACCCGCGTAGGCAATATCTCCAAGTGTTTCATCCATTATTTGCGTAAAAATCAAATTCGTAATATTGGTGACGTTGTTTTGCGATCTAAAATTATCCGCTAAATCAATACGAATATCATCGCTTTCTTTTTTCGCAAATTGTTTATATTTGTTTGTGAACAGAGATGGTTCTGCTTGACGAAAGCCATAAATACTTTGCTTCACATCCCCAACCATATACATATTATGCCCGTTCGAGACACTAGTTAACAGAGTTTCTTGTAATTGGTTGATGTCTTGATATTCATCAACTAAAATTTCATCAAATTGCCCTTGGATTGTTTGTTTGGTAACATCATCTGATAGTATTGCTAACGCCAAAGTTCCTAAATCTGGGAAATCAAGTAATTTTTCTTCGCGCTTGGTCCTTCTAAATGATTCTCGGAATGCTTGCGTTACGAGAATTAGCGTATCAATTAGCTTATAAGATTCTTTTTGCACTAGTTGCCATGACTTTTCATCGAGTGCAAAATAAGATGTTATCAATGAATTCATTTGCGATTTGACGCCAACAACCTGCCCTTTAATCTGTCGAGCCACTTCAAGCGTGGCTGACAAATCCGGATCTTCTTTGATTGCCTTTGTTTGAGAATTAATCTTACCACTTGGTGTGTCTAAAATAGCTTCCCGAAGTTCATCCCAAGGTGCAACCATCGCTTTGTCTTGGATTAATAATAAATAATCTTGGATCTCAAGAAAAGCATCTTGTGTTTTTTTGAGTTCATCAATTCCTGTAATAGTAAGTTGTACTTCTTCAACTTTTTTAATCAGATTCTTAATAATTTCTAGGATAATTGGCCGAATACTGCGTACATATAACGCTGTTGCTGTCAGTGGTTCCCCTGTCACTTCATAAGGTTCACGTAGCTTCTCTAACCATTCATTTCCGTCAGCGCGGGCTTCTGCAAAATCTGATAACTTTAAAATGATTTTCTGTAACTGGTCATCTTGATTTGGATTACCAAAATTATTTACTAATGTTAAAAACTGCTCATGATGAATGTTATTTTCATCATAAAAATCAGCTAAAACATCAGTTAACACATCTTGTTGCAATAATTTACGTTCAGCCGTATCTGACAATAATCGAAATTGTGGGTCTAACCCAATGATATGGTAATACATTTCAATAATTCGTAAAGCATACGCATCTATGGTTGAAATGTTCGCTGCTGGTAATATCAAGAGTTGCTCTTGTAAAAAGCGTTTTTGACTTTCATCAGCTACCTTTAAACGTTTTTCAATAGCGACTTCTAAACGTTCCCGCATTTCTTTTGCAGCAGCGTTTGTGAAAGTTACAATTAAAAATTTTTCGACACTCACACCACTTAAAATTTTTTGAATGAGACGCTCAATTAAAACAGTTGTCTTTCCCGACCCGGCTGATGCAGCAACTAGAATATTATGACCCTTTTCTTCAATTGCACGTTGCTGATTTTTTGTGAATTTGGTTGCCATTAATCTTGACCACCTTTCAATAATTTAATGATTGTGTTTTTATCAGCTGGCGACTGCACTTTATAGGCATCACCCAAAGCACGATCAAAACGGATAATATCAAGATAAGGAGAATAAGTCAATCCACCTTCAACTGGCATAATTGGAAAATACCCAGACAAAATGAGATCTCCCGCAGTAATAATATTTTCACGATTACGCTGTAGTAATAAAGCAAACTCATCTGGATCAACTGCGTCTACACCAATCTTTCCTAACGCACCGTTTTTCAGTAACACTACTGGATAGTGAGCTGATTTTTCTTGTGGTTCTAAAGTTGTCAGCGCAGAAACATACGCTGGCTCAGAAATAAAAAGACCACGATACTTAAAAGTTTCTGGTATTAATTTGCCAGTAAATAGCGCATTAAGATCTGTTTTATCCGTTATTTTGGTTTTTTCTGGAGATATTTTGGCAAAAAAAGCACCTCCAATAGCCGCGACACCAAGCTTTTCTGCGCTTTGTTGGGCAGCGTCCCAATAAGTTAACAATTGCATTTGCAAACCATCGTAAGCTTGACCCCAGTTAAAGGTTTTGCCATTTGATTTATAATCAATGATTGTACCGAATTCGCCATTTACATCTTGCTTATCAAAACGATCAAGTTTACCACGCACTTGCATACGTGCAAAAGAAAGTGGTGGTAATGACTCCTTTGAAAAACCAAATAGTTGCTCAACTGCTTCTGGTTTGCTCGTATTTTCTCGTGCCGCAGCTTGTAAATTCAGTACTAGCGTTTCACAGACACGTGTCAAATAGTTTGTAGTTGCCCGCATTTTGCCAGAGTCATTTAATATTTCAAACGCTGGTAACGCTAATTGACTCTGCATATGTTGTCGCACTAAAGCACGTAATTCATCCCCAGTGATATCGCGTAAACTTTTATTTTTTACAATTAATTCATGGAGCACATTTTCAAAAACCGCATGATAAAGCGTACCAGTTTGAGCCACATTCAGTTCGTTCGTTGCGCGCTCTTGCAGCTTCAAACCATACTGGAGAAAGTAAGCAAATGGATTACTATAATAACTTTCCAACTGTGATATAGAGACGTTTAGTCGTTCACCAAACAAAGCCGAGATAAATTCTGGCTTTAATTTTGTAGTATTATTTTGATAATTTGGTGCTGATAATACACGTTCAAGTCTATCTTGCATTGTATTGGAAATAACATTTTGAACGGCTTTAAAAGCTGCTGTCTGGCCGTAAACAGGTAAAATTTTAACCAAATCAGACAAAGTTGCTCTTGCTGTCCCAACATATTGCTTTAATAGCGATGCCGCGCTACTTGGTATACTACCGATTACCTCTACTTCACTATTAAATGTATCTACTAATCGTTTGAAAAACGGTGACATTTCTGCTAGTTGTCCACTTGGTTCCAAAATTGGGTAAGAAAGTGTTATTGACCCGATGGAGCTCATCAAACTTCCATAAAAAAGAAGGTTTTCTTCTGCCATCTGCTGTTGTGCAGTGTTTTGCAAATAACGCGGATTAGTTCCTGACTGCAAAGCAGGTTGCACAATTGATCGCTCAGCATCATTGATCAGCGCTGCATTTTTTACTTGTGCTGGCAAATTCTGACGTGTGCCACCAATAAAATAAAGTTGTTTATACTGCGTATTTTGAACAATTCCTGCTTCTGAAATCATTAATTGGTCCAAATTATTCGGTATACCAGAGAATTTTGCGCCAGACAAACCAGCTTGCAACGTGGTCACTATATCAGTGAGTGATACACTACGCTCGCCATCAATTTCAACCATCTCGTCTAAAGTTTTTGTCAGCATTTGCCAAACTTCTTCACTCTGCTGTGAACGAGATAAATTTCCTTGTGCAATAAAATCATCACGCTGTTCTAAAAGAGCATCGGTTACATGATATTTTTGTAACCATAACACGAGATGCGTCACCGACTGACGCAAATTTTTAGCCATTGCAAATCCGTCATCCAACTCATCAAAAGCTTCGACAATAAAGTGGCGTAGATATTCCAAGCGGTTGTTAACTTTTTCGTCTTCTGAAATTTCTGTATCATCGTCATCTCGCGTCACTTGAAAAAGTTTAAATGGTCGTGAAAAATCACGCCACCTTGATTCATATGGTCGATAAGCATATAAATAGTTATCCATGTGCGAAACGATATCAAAAAACTCGTCGTGTGAAACAATTTTATTTTCAAAAGTTGGTCGTAACAATCCTGTCTTTAAAATCGCCAACATCGTCTGATACTGAAATTTATTAGGTGCTAACAAGTTCAATATTAGCTCTACCAAGGGATGATTCATCATATTCACATCCATATCCAAAAAATATGGTAATTCAAATTGCGACATGACTGCTTCTATATGTGCTTGATACGGTGTTAAATCTCGTGACAAAATAATAATATCACGTAAATGTAATGTTGGATCATCAACTAGTGAACGCCTAATACGTCGTGCTACTTCTTTAATTTCAGTAATTGGATTTTCGGCCGCAAAAACATTCAAGTGTACCTCATCTCGTGAGCCAGTAAAATTGCGGTACTCACCCAGGCACGCCCAAGCGCCTAAAACCTGTTGCGCGGTCCTTGATAGTGGTCTCATTTTTGTAGCAGCAGTAATAGCCACTTCTTGCTGTGCAGTACGTGCTGTTATGGATAATTGTTCAACCGTTGTCATTGGTTTAAAGAACACATCACCTTCTCGTTGTTGACCCATTTTTTCAGGGTCACCGAGGATACCCATTGTCACTGGGTAAGTAGTAATTAATTGATTGACTACCATCATTTCTGCACTTGTAAACCCATTAAACCCATCAAAATAAAATGCAACGTTAGATAGTTTAAGATCAGCCAACTGTTTTGCAAAGGCAATCAATGTTTCCTGTCCTGTAATTTGATTCTCACCCATGCGAGCATTAAAATCATCAGCCACGATCGCCAAATCATGTAACTTGGCATTAAGTGTTTGTCTCAGAAATATATTATCTGCAGACTTCTCAAGAACTTCTAATAAATTTTCTGGCGTGACATTACTAGCGCGTAACTCGACCAGCTGGGCAACCAATGCAGACACAAAGCCACTTTTTGTTTGCATCCGTGAGAACACTGGTAAATTATCTGATTGTTCACGTAAAATATTTGAAACAATCATAAATAATCCCGTCGGTTCGACGATATCTGGTTGCCGATCTGGTGTGTTTTTCATTAATGCCCAAGCTAAACGGGTTAATGAGTAGACTTGCAGACGACTTTGCGCATACAACTCACTGTCGTCGTTACCATTCATTATTGAAAAGCGCTGCAGTACATTGACCTCACTATCGAATTTCACATGATTAGGGACAATATAAAAAACTGTCAGCAACTCATTTTGACAAAATTGCTGTTGAATCATTGTCAACATTTCGGATCTTAAGTCATGTTGACCATTACCCATTACAACATTGAGTGACATTAACTCAATCTCTCTTCCTGAACATAGTTAATTGGTAGCCATTCTAACACGCGTTCAATTTGTTTGTTCCAATAATACCATTCGTGTGTGCCAGGTGCTGTTTCGTATGTAATATCATAATTCAATTGCTGCAAAGTTGATATAGCAACATCATTAATGGGCTTCAAAAAATCTTGTTCTCCTATCCATGCATATAGTTTTGGTCGCTTGTGACACGTCTTGGCGAGAGCTAAAATATCATTTTTAGAACCAGCAAAATCATCAAAATCGCCAAAAATTCCTTGCCAATATGAAAGCTTTTCCATATTTAAAAAGTCTTCTTGTCTCGGATTGCCTACTAATGCTCCGGAAAGAGAGGCGGCATAACTGAATTGACTTGTTCCCAAGGCCAACTTAAACGCACCGTAACCACCCATTGACAGTCCGGCTACGAAATTTTTTTCTCTTTTAGTTGATATTTGTGGAAATAAGCTAGCTACTTTTTCAGGTAGCTCACGTGCCAATGCATCAAAATAGTTCAATCCATAGGTTGTGTTAGTATACCAAGCTAAGTCAGTAGACGGCATTACAATTGCCACAGGTGTTTGCCTTACTAAACGTTCAATTGATGTCCGACGTTGCCAAATTGCATGATCACCTGACATACCATGGAGAAGGTACAATACAGGAATATCCTTTAAAGTTTCTGTTGTCCAAGTTGGGTTATGATCTGATAATTCGGGTAGAATAACATTCATCACACGATCCATACCAAGCACTTTTGAATAATAATTAACTTCTAAAAAAGCCATGTCACACCTCTTTCCATTTACTATTAATGTTATTTTAACAGAAAAAGCGCACGATTGTTCGTACGCTTTTCTAATTCCTATGACTATTTACTTTAACCCATCAATCGTTATTTTCTCGATTGTCGCAATCTTCGCATCATCTAACATATTTGCTTTGAAACTGACTTTATCGCCTTCTTTTAAGAATACAGCCTTAGGCGCATTATCTGCGTCAATCTTAAAGACAGCGGACTGTCCTTCGACCATAAAATTAACAATCGTATTTTTACCATCATTAATTAATGCAACACGTGTTACGCTACCGCTAATGGTTTTATCATACTTTTTGTTCGTTGAGTGATTGTTTGTACTATTTGAAGCTAAATCATTACGATAATCATCAAGTGCCTCTTGGGCATTATCACCATCGACGACAATGTCGTTATCAATAGCATTAATATATACGTACTTTTTAAAGATTCCCTTACTATCTAATAATGAAACAACCCATGTTGGTGTGCCATCAATATTATATAGAATTGGCCTTTGTGCTACCCATTTTTTCTCGGGATATATTTTATCTGCAATGCTGATCGCACCATCTGAGTCCATTAGTCCTGAATGGGTGTCACGATAATAAGTTAATTCACCCGTTCGAGCATTAATTAATGAATAACCAAGAGCAGAATCCTGATTATTATTACCAGACGTAAAATCAGTGAAGTACAATAAGTTCCCCTTTGAATCAATTAATGGTGTGATTTGACCCGAAGCATAAACACCATTATCGGTTGGAATTTTCACATCACGTTTTGCGCCAAAAGATGTTTGGTTCCACCAACCCTTTTGATATCGACCATAAAATTCATTCATTTTATTTGCTGCGGAACTTGTAATAGGTGCATCAATAAATTTTGGTGCCTTATTCGCCGCGTAAATTTTAACTTCACCAGTTTGCGCATTCAACACAGCTGTTTTAAATTCATTGAACTTCATTCGTCCTGAAACACCATATTCACGGTATAGTGTTTGAATATAATATGGTGTACCATTCTCATCAATTTCTAAATTCATATTGCCCATGCTAGCATAAGTTGGTGCTGACGCATATATTTTACGCGCCGCATCATTATTTAGATACGCCGATGGACTGTATTTTAATCGTTCCTTAACAAATTTTGGTTGTGCGTTAACATCAGTTGCACTAATAATGAAATATCCTGGAACTGATTTATTCTTTAACCATTTGAAAAAACCATTAAACTCTACTGTAGCCACATAAACATATTTACCATTAACTACTTGAGCAGTAATCCCGTCCAATTCATACATGTTTGAATTAGGAATGACGCTAAATTTTTGTTGCATTTTCCTTTTGGCAGTATCAGGTGCCAGCGCAATTGGCATATCCTTAGCGGATGTCAACAACTCCGAAGACCCTTTAGTTTTAGCTGGTATTGAACTATAAACATTATTAATACTGGTTAGCTTTGTGACAAAAGACACGGCCCCTACTGCTATCCACAATACGAGTGGTGCTACTGCAACAAAAATATAGCGACGAAAGAAATAAGTTTTTGTACGGTCACTCACATCTTTGGCATAATTTTTGCTTCCCCAATCACGAATTTTATCAAAAGAAGCTAATCCAGCATAGCCAATTAAGTTAATAATTGCTGCAACAAATGCAAATAAAATATTGACATTGATCAATGTTGTCATATTCTTTGGCGGCAACTGAATATACAGCACAACATAGGCCAAAATAAATTCAATCAAGGTGCTCAAAATGAACCATTTTATTCTGCGATTCAACGTCACCGCGATGATATTAACAAGCAATGTTCCAATCAAAAATACCAGTGTAACATTTACAAAACTTAGTAACATATTAATTCTCCCTTATTAATGATGTTATTATCGACACACGATATTCGATAAATAAAAACAGTCGCTTCCAATTATAGAAGCGACTGTTTCGTCAGTTATATTAAACAAGTGCTAATAAATCAGCCTTCTTAGCAGATGAAGTATATGCAGTGCCTTGGGCATCCAAATATGCTTTGATTTCTGCAACAGTATTCTTATCTGTAGGCTTCTTAGCTGAAGCTTCCTTAGTTGTTGCTTTCTTAGCTGGCTTCTTGCCTGACTTTGATTCGTTGTACTTTGCCAAAATACCTGCATTGCTCAACAAGTTACGAACTGTGTCAGATGGTTGTGCACCATTACCCAACCATGACAAAATCTTTTCTTCATCCAACTTGATTTCTGCTGGTTGTGAGATTGGGTTATATGTACCAACTGTTTCGATAAAACGGCCATCACGTGGTGAACGTGAATCAGCAATAACGACACGGTAGAATGGACGCTTCTTTGCACCCATGCGCTTCAAACGAATTTTAACTGCCATTGTGGTAGTCCTCCAAATTTCTTTTGTGCTTTTTACACTTTTAATTTACTATATAATTATGCCATATACCAATATATATGTCAAGTAGCATACCTTGACATATATATTTAAAATCAGAAGGGCATTGTTTCAGAGTTACTATTCATCATTACTATGACGCGCCGTATTAATTTCTTCACTCAAAATAATTAAATTATCTAGTGCTCGACGCGCCAACATTGAATCATGTTTACGATTTGCTGGGTTCGTAATGCCACCAAGTGTGTGTGGTGTGTTTAAATCGTTAATAATTTTTACTAATTCATCTTGCCAAATTTTAAGTTGATCATTTTCGCCCATAAGCCCTACTCCTATAAACACTTTACCCATTATTTTATCAAAATTACAACTAAATAACAAACTAATTACTAAAAACTCACCTTCACTAAACAAATAATTGCCAAACAAAAAAACATTACACATAATAAAAGTGTAATGTTTTTAATTTACTCCAAGCCCTCTGTTACAGCTTCTGGATAAAACTCGCGTATGATTTCAGCTTCATGTTTTGATAATTCTGGGAAAGCTGAATCAGCACCTAAGTCCTCATGGAACATACGATCTCGTGGAGAAACACCGCCTGTTGCATGAGCAACAGCCAATTGCCAACCATCATAATCTTTAGCATTCTCAGCGTCTTGAACATCTTGAACATGCAATTGAGATACCATTAGAAGCAAACGAACATCGGCATGCAATTCTGCTAACCAGTTTTGTTGCTCAGTCGTCAAATACATTGTCAAAGCTGCTTCAGCATTTTTACCAATCAAATCTGCTTCACGCGCTTCTTCTAATATTTTGTTAACTGCATCACGTAACTTCATAAACACTGCCCAGTGATCAAACAGTGCTGTCGTGTCACCCAAATCCTCTACCTCAGGCATATCTGTCAAGTAAGCAAATTCAGCTGTTTCATGTGGCAAATACTCCCATACTTCTTCAGCAGTATGTGGTAATACTGGCAATAGTAATCGTACAAGATCAGTTAACGTTTTGTAAAATACGGTTTGCATAGAGCGTCGGGCATGACTTGTTGGGGCTTCAACATAGACGACGTCTTTAGCAATATCCAAATAAAAGGCTGATAAGTCAACGTTGACAAAATTAATAACACGCTTGAAAATATCATTTAATTGATAATTATCATAGTCTTTACGAATATCTGCAACGAACTCATTTTCTAAAGCATAGAAATACTGATCATGTGCAGATAAATCACTGTAAGCAATTGCATCTTTTGTTGGATCAAAATCAGCTGTATTGGCCATCAAGAAACGCAATGTATTACGCAACTTACGATAATTTTCTGAAACTTGTTTCAAAATTTCATTTGATACAGGCATATCTTGCGATGTATCAACAGAAATTGTCCACAAACGTAAAATTTCAACACCAAGCTTGTTGGCCACTTCAATAGGAGAAATCGTATTACCCAGTGACTTTGACATCTTGTTACCTTTACCATCAAGGGTAAATCCTTGTGACAAGATAGCCTTGTATGGTGCTACACCATTGACAGCAACTGAAGTGATTAATGAAGAATTAAACCAACCACGATATTGATCAGATCCTTCCAAATACATATCAGCTGGATAGTCCAATTGTGGACGTGTATTCAATACGCCATTCCATGAAGAACCAGAATCAAACCACACATCCATGATGTCTTCTTCCTTGGTAAATTCACCATTTGGAGAATGTTCATTAGTATAGCCTTCAGGCAACAAATCCTTAGCTTCATGTTCAAACCAATAATTGGAACCATGTTCTGCAAATAAATCGGCAACATGGCTAATGACAGTTTCATCTAAGATAGCTGTCCCATCTTCTGCATAAAAGATTGGTAATGGCACACCCCAAACACGTTGGCGTGAGATGACCCAATCACCACGATCACGAATCATATTGTGCAGACGCACCTTTCCCCATTCTGGGAAATAAGCAACTTTATCTAATTCTGATAAAATTTCACTACGGAATTTTTCAACAGATGCAAACCATTGTGGCACGGCTCGCCAAATGATAGGCTTTTTTGTACGCCAGTCAAATGGATATGAATGCGTGATTTTCTCTTTTGCCAAGAACAAGCGCGCATCGGTTAACTTATTAATCACCGTACCAACAACATCATCGTAAAACTTGCCTTCAAAATCAGGACCAGCATTAGCCGTCATAAATCCTTTGGCATCAACAGTGACATCAGCAGGCAAACCATATTTTTTACCTACATTATAATCATCTTCACCAAAACCAGGAGCAGTATGGACCAATCCAGTTCCAGAATCTAGGGTAACGTGATCAGCATTCATAACTAGCTCTTCTTGCTCACTATCCCATGGATGGTATGCAGTAATCTTATCAAGTTCTTGTCCCTTGTAAGCAGCGACCGTTTCCCATGATTCCCAGCCAAACTTAGGCGCCACTGTTTCAAGTAAGTCTGTGGCTACAACGAATTTACGGTCTTCCCCAACTGGTTTCACCACCGAATATTCAAAATCAGGACCTAAGGTAATTCCACGAGAAGCCGTCACTGTAAAGGGTGTCGTCGTCCAAACTACAAAGTACGTATCCTCATCCAAGAGACCATGACCATCTTTAACTTTGTTTGCATAAAACAAAGACGTTGAATCAATATCATGATATTCAATTTCAGCTTCAGCCAATGCAGATTCAGAAGACCATGACCAATAAACTGGCTTTGCGCCTTTAAAGATATACCCTTTGGAAACCATAGTACCGAAAACTCGAACTTGTGCTGATTCAAATTCAGGTTGTAAAGTTATGTATGGATTATCCCAATCACCTAACACACCGAGTCGCTTAAAGTCAGCACGTTGTGTATCAACCTGCTTCAGAGCAAAATCTTTCGCCAAATTACGCCACTCATGCTTTGGCATACTTTTGCGATCGTGCCCCAGCTTTGTCAATTGTTGCTCAATTGGTAGACCATGTGTATCCCAGCCTGGAACATACGGTGCATAGAAACCTGCCATATTCTTATAGCGAACAATAATATCTTTAGTAATCTTATTCAAAGCATGACCAATGTGAATATTTCCGTTCGCATATGGTGGCCCATCGTGCAAATTAAAATGTGGTTTCAATTGATTTTGGGACAATCTTTTTTGGTATAAATCCTGTGCATACCATTTTGCTTGACGCTCGGGTTCAGTTTTAGGTAGCGAACCACGCATTGGAAATCCTGTTTTTCCAAGATTTAATGTATCTTTATATTTCATTGATAAATTCTCCTTTTTATCATTTTTTAGCCATTTTAAACAAATTTATTTAAACCATAATAAATATAAAAAGCCCCTATGCTCGAAAGCATAGGGACGCAATAGCGTGGTACCACCCAACGTTTAGCAGCATAAAAATGCTGCCCTCAACTGGGGTTTAACGATCCTCACCGGCTTAGCTTACTAAATATTGATATTCAGCTAAACAAAATAGTAACTGATCTGGTCAACATCAGGGACGATCATCTCTAACCACCATGACTCGCTGCACGTATGAATGCCAACCTTGCTGTGTTACGCTTTTTATAATTATTTATCGTCTTCGTTTTGTTCTGATCCCGGAAACACTACCACAGGGCCTTGCTCCTCGCTTGACTCTGGATCCTTCTGTTCTTCATCAGGTTCAGGAATAGCTACTGGCTCAGCCTTAGCGATTTCGCCAATACGATGAGCAGTTACTTGCCCCATTGGTAAACGATGAACTGCTTCTGCTAACTCATCGCTTTCTAATAGTTTACGCTGAGATTCCAATAATTGCAAGAATGAATTTTTAAAATCTTCAACTTCAGTACGTAATTGATTTTGCTCGTTCGTTAGATCAGCATTTTCTTGGGCTAAACGAACAGCATCAGCATCTGCCTTTGCTCGAGCATCATTAATAATTTTCGTCGCTGATTCTTGTGCATGAGTCAACTGCTTTTTCACTTCGACATCAGCATCTTGCTTCAAGCGATCAGCTGCTTCTTGGGCAACAAAGATTGATTGATTCACTTGATCACGTTTTGATTCTAGCTCTTCAATCTTTACTTGAGCTAGTTCATTTTGATGCTTTAATTCATCACGTTCTGCAATCAGGGCTTCATAATCACCGTTAATCTGGTCCAGAAATGCGTCGACATCTGTTGCAATGTAAGCTTTGCTGCCTTTTTTTGTAAATTCATGATTCAAAATTTCATCAGGTGTTAATGCCATAATTTTTCTCCTTTAATATGTTTTGTGCGTTCACAACTACAGTTATTTCATACTTGCTCACTATCTCCGGATAATATTGACAATGGATTTAATCTTGCCTTTTTTACTTATTCCGTCAAGCAATTTAATCTGAACTCGACCATGCTTTCTGACTGAAATAACATCACCGATTGCTAATTCTACATCCGGTTTAGCTATTTCGCTCCAATTCACGCGCACTTGATTTTCTTCAATTAGCTTTTTAGCACCAGAACGCGATAGGTCAAATCCAGCTGAAATTACCGTATCAAGTCGTAAAGAAGATAACAACAAGAAATTTTCTTCCCAGTCATTTATATGGGGTAGTACGTTATTAAGATCACATTCTATTAGAGACACTTGAACATGACCAATTTTGGTAACCATCTGTTGCATGTAATGTTGCATCTTTGAATCAATGATGATTTGCCATCGACTGTGTGTCTGATCATATAAAATATCACCGATAACATTTCTACTAATTCCACTGTACATCATTGAGCCTAAAATAGTTGAGTGATGCAGGTCATCAAATTTAGTAGGATATTTTATTTCAAGCAATGATATCTCAAATTCCAAATCATCTTGAGGATATTCCTTGGGTATAAGAATAGCACGCTGGCTTTCCGCACCTTGAACACCACCATTAAAGTAAACAGCTAAATCAGCAGCATGATTCACTAAAACATTTAAAATGTACTGTTCCCGTGGATTGAGAAATCGTGTTAAAATACTACGATATTCATTTCTAGATTGTTGAATCCAATCATCAACTTGCTTTACAAATGGTTGTTCATTTGAACGAAAATGTTGACTAATTGTTGATAGCTTGTTTGTCATAGAAACAAATTAACCAAGTGTAATAAACCACTACGAGCAAAATTCAAAGCAATTATGGCGACAATTGGTGAAAAATCAATCATTGCTATAGGCGGAATAAAGCGAAACATACTTAAGTAAGGTTCAACAATTTTTCCAAGGAACCGCCCCAAGCCAGATTCACGTGCGCCAGGAAGCCAAGACATTAAGATATAAACGACAATGGCATATTCATAATATTGAATCAGGTTAAAAACCCATTTAATAATTTCTATTATCATGTGTATTAGTACCGGCTGTTTGGTTCAAGGTTATCCGTCAATGTGCCAGAAATCTCAAATGTATTCGGCGTTACCAAAAAAATTGATTGTCCGATGCGTTCAATTTCCCCATTAACAGCGTATATTGTACCGCCTAGGAAATCTAAAATGCGCTTGGCTTGAGCTTCATCAATTTGAGTAAAATTAACGATTGCAGCCTCACCGCCAAGTATCTGTGACGCAATTGAACGAGAATCTGAATAAACTTTAGGCTCAAATAAAGCAATTTTACTGTTAGCGCTGTTCAATCCTGCAGGAGTTTGTGACTGGGTAGTTTGTCTAACAAATCGTGGTTGTGAAGAAGTTTGTTGTGTTGTCTGCTGCTCTTGCTGCTGACTTTGTTCATACCCATCTTCTTCGTAATAGTCGTCTTCTTCATTGCTGAAAAGACGCTTAATTGTATCACCTAATGCCATAAGTTCTCCTTAACGCTTCTTGAAAAATGGTGGCTGATCATTATCATCATCATTTGACAAATCAACAGATGCACTTGAAGTTGGCGTATTAAACACATCAAAAGATTGCTTTTGAACATCGTCAAAACGTTTTTCCTCAGAGAATACATCTTTTGTATCATTCGTAATGTTCCAGTCTGCAAATGGATCATTTTGTGCCATTGTAGGCTTAGGCGCAGCATTTGAAGGTGCTGGCTTTTCAAATACAGAATTGTTTATTGGCGCTTCATTGGTATTTGTTGTGCTACTTGTATTAACGTTAGAACCAAAAACATTTGCAGCTGAGGCAGCAGTGTTTTCAGTCATTTTAGGTTTTTCAGTCACATTTTGTAAACCAGTAGCAATCACTGTAACTCGAATTGAATCTTCCAAGTTTTCATCAATTGAAGTACCAAAAATAACATTGACATCGTGACCGGCTTCTTGGCTAATCACTTCTGAGGCTGTTTGCGCCTCAAACAATGACATGTCCAAACCACCTGTGATGTTTAACAAAACATCTTCAGCTCCTGCCATATCAACTTCCAACAATGGAGAAGAAATAGCTTGCTTAGTTGCATCAGCTGCACGCGTTTCACCACTGGCTTGTCCAACACCCATCAAAGCAGGTCCGGCATCTTGCATAACCGTTTTAACGTCAGCAAAATCCAAGTTAATAAAGCCTGGGTTTGTAATCAATTCTGAAATACCACGAACACCTTGTGCCACGACTTCATCAACTACCTTAAAAGCTTCTGACAATGGCGTGCGCAAATCAATACGATCTTTCAAACGTTCGTTTGTAATAACAATCAAAGAATCGACAGATTCTGAGAGTGCTTGAAGACCTTCGGCAGCATAACGACCACGCTTTGGACCTTCCCACTTAAATGGACGAGTAACCACAGCAACGGTTAGAGCGCCTTGCTCCTTGGCAATACGTGCTACAACTGGAGCAGCGCCATTACCAGTTCCGCCACCCATTCCAGCTGTAATAACTACCATATCAGCCCCTGTCATGGCAGAAGCAATTGCCTCTGATGATTCTTCAGCGGCCTTGGTTCCTCTTTCAGGATTAGAACCGGCACCTAATCCACCGGTCAATTTAGGACCAATTTGAATTTTTGTGTCTGCTTTTGATTTATCTAGTGCTTGTACATCAGTGTTGGCAACGATAAATTCGACACCGCTAACACCTTCTTCTATCATATGATTAACAGCATTGGAACCACCGCCTCCAACACCGATAACCTTAATGATTGCGCCTGCTTGTTGCGCGTCATCAATTGAAAAATCCATGAGTCGTCTCCTTAAATGTTCGATTATTCTTCATTAAATAAATTGCTGAGTTTTTGACGCATTTTGCCAAACCAGCCTTGTTGCGGGTCATTTACAATTTCACCATCATACTGAAAACTTTCTACAGGTTGTTGCACAACTTCATCCCCATACTCTTCTGGTAACATGGAAGTTTGTTGTTCAACTGCATGACGTTGCATAATAGTTTGCTTAATCACCTGTTGTGTCATACTTTCACGAGAAGCAAACATCGCATAGGATAGCGAACGCGAATAGGCTGGATGCCGCAAACCAATTTGATCTGGTACAAACAAGCGGACATTATCACCCAAAACTCGCTTTGCAAAGTCTACCATTTTCGGTAAGGCAGCGTTGCCACCAGTTAGAACAAAACCACCTGGTAGATTCAACGCACCAATTTGCTTTAATTGCTCAAATAGTCGCGTATACATCTGTTCTAAACGTGCAGCGATAATCTCTGAAAGATACTGTTCGTCAAATTGCTTAGTAAATTCTTCGCCGATAACCTCTACTGGAAATTCGTTAGATGACACAGTCTGCGAAGGATCTGCATATCCATAGTCTCGCTTGATTTTCTCAGCGTTAATATATGATGTCCCTAACACAGTTGATATATCTTTAGTAACATTATCTCCACCTTCTATATCGACGAAGGTAAATTTGAGTTTTCGATCATGGATAACTGAAGTACTAGTTTGGCCGCCACCAAGATCTATAAGAACAGTTCCAAAATCTTGCTGCCCATCATTTAAAATGATAGATCCCATGGCTAATGGTGCTAATACAAATTCTCGTAAAGTTAATCCTGCTTTTTGAATAGCCATCCGTGTGTTATCTAAAACTTTTTCCGGCCCAACATAAGCAATGCCATGCATCTCTAACCGAACACCAATCATTTCATGTGGATCTTTGATGCCATCAAAACCATCAACTACAAATTCCTCAGCGACCAATTCTATTACATCATGGTCAGCTGGCAATCCACGCGACAAGGCCTGTGTTGCAACATTTTGTACATCTTGATATGTAATTCTTTTATTCTGATTAGCAATCGACACTAAACCGTCGACATTAATAATTTTAATTTGATTAGCTGGAACACCAGCTACGACTTCACTGATTTGAATATTTGCTTTTTCTTGTGCTTGGTCAATCGCTTCACGAATTGCACTTGCAGTCGCATCAATGTCAACGATGACACCACGTCTCAAGCCCCGAGATGGGGCATTTCCTGCACCAATTACATTGAACTGATTACCAGTCATTTGTGTAATGACAACCTTGATTGAAGTAGTTCCGATGTCTAATCCAACCGTCACGCCTGAATTATTCATGCGTCGTGCCCCTTTATAAATTATTTTTTTAAAATATACCTAGTACTAATGGTACCATACAAATGAGGTGTTTTACCACTCATTTGCTGTTCTATTTAGAACCATATCCGTAGGAATATGCACCATATTGTAAATCAATTATTCCCTTGGTTTGCATTTGAGCTGCAATACCAGGATAATAAATCATTTTTTTCCCAAATGTCTTCAGCGTAGCCAAAACTGTATTTCCATCCGTCATAATAATCTTCAAACGATTATTGTTGTCCTTGGTTGGTGAATATATGATTTGACTTATGTTCTGCCTTAATGATAATTCAAACTGTGAGAAAGTTTTAGCCGTGTTAGTCAGTTGCGCGTTATTTTTGAAGTTACTATAAATTGGTGCATTTCCGTTAGGATTATCAACTTTTTTTGATTTCCCTTGACGGTTAAGTGCATACCATTGACCATCTTTTTTCACAAATCCTGCACTAATATTTTCAACAACTTTGATTGAAACGACATTACTGTCCAAATCAATATCAGCAGAATAAACTTTGGCATCTTTTTTTATTAATCGATGCGCGATGAAGGTCGTTTGTCCAAGAACACGCCAGCGTGGTGTTTTATCGTTAATGCCAACATATTTTTGAACTTGTTGTTTGGTTAACATATTCGAATCAATGTTAACTGAACTAATCGTACGCCATGGTTGTAAACTCAAAATTAAACCGACAATTAAAACAACAAAAGCCGTCAAACTAATCCAAAGTTGTAACGGTCGTCGCTTCATAAATTGTGATTTAATTTTCTCCATTATTCACCAATTGCATCTAATATTAACGCGTATAAACGATCTCCAGCATCTCTGATGCCAACATTTTTAGCTTGTTCTGTCATTGTTTTGCTAACAGATTCATTTAATAACAGCGAATCCGCTGCTAGCAATAATGCTTTCCCTGACAAAGCTGGTTCAGTAATCATCAATGCAGCGCCTGCATCAACTAGGCTTTGTGCATTTTTTGTTTGATGGTCACCAGTAACATAGGGGCTTGGCACTAGAATTGATGGAATGCCCAGTGCCGTGATTTCAGCAATAGACGTTGCACCAGCTCGAGATACAATAGCCGACGTTTTTGCCAATACCTCTGGCATGTTTTCAATGTAAGGTAAAATTCGAACATTATCTGCTGGCTGTGTAGTCAGCCGATCTAAAACATTTTCATATCGCTTTGGACCAGTCACAATAACGACTTGATAATTTCTTTTATTAAACTCTTGCATAGCATCAATGACAGCTAAATTGATTGGCGGTGCCCCTTGAGAGCCTCCAAATATCAATAATGATGGCTTTTCATCGCTCAATCCAATTTGTTGCCATGAAAAATTAGACTTAATAGATGCCACCTGTTGGGCCCGCGGGTTTCCTACAACAAATACTTTGTCTTTAGGAAATTGTGACAGCGCAGCATCAAAAGCGACACCTATCTTAGTTGCACCACGTGACAAAAACTTATTTGTAACGCCTGCCACTGAATTTTGCTCATGTATAACAGTTGGGATGTGCAGCCTTTGGGCAGCATAGACAACAGCGCCACTGACATATCCACCTGTTCCAACTACAACATCAGGATCAAAATCCTTAATAATCTTTTTAGCCTCTTTAACCGCTTTTAAGAATAATGATACTGTCTTGATATTTTCTAATGAAAAAGATCTTTTAAAGCCTTGAACAGTTAATTTTTCAAAAGGCATGCCTGTGGCCGGCACAATGTTTGATTCCACACCACGTTCTGAACCAACATACAAAAATTCCGTATCCGGCTCATGTTTACGAATGACTTCAGCTAGTGCCAATGCTGGGTAAATGTGACCACCAGTACCACCACCCGATAGAATTATTTTCATTTTAGTCCTCTCATGAATTCAATGTTTCTTTCAGTGATGCAACAAAATTATCACCGCGCTCTTCAAAGCTACTATATTGATCCCAACTTGCCTGTGCCGGAGAAAGCAACACTACATCTCCTGGTGAAGCTAATTGAACAGCTACTGGCGCAGCATGTTCGACATCAGTCACAGCAATCACTGGTTTTCCAGCCTCACGTGCAAGTGTTACAATTTTTTGTTGCGTTTCTCCAACAGCAATAACTGCCTTCACATTTTTTAGATTTGGTAGCAAACGTTCCAAATCATCGCCACGCTCTAAACCGCCTCCAATCCATATCGTTGGACAATCAAAACTATCCAAAGCGGTTTGGGTGGCTTCAATATCTGTTGCTTTAGAATCGTTATAGTATTTAACATCACCAGCTGTGAACAGATATTGCAGTCGATGTGCTACACCACTAAACGTTTTTAAAACTTCTCGAATAGCTGGTTTAGACACACCGGCTAAATTAGCTACTGTTACAGCAGCTAAAATATTTTCCTGATTATGTGGTCCTACTAACTTAATATCCTTAGTAGGCATCACAATTTCATCTGTTAATGTCAAATTACCATTCGAAAATGCAACTGGAAAATGCTGTTTTGTTCTAGAAAATTCTAAAACTTGAGCCTCAGTTTCATTTTTAAACTTTTCTGTATCTTGCCCATCAGCATTTAAAACCAAGTATTGATTAGCATTTTGATGACGCGTAATGCGGAATTTAGCAGCAACATAGTTGGCGCGCGTTTTATGGTAATCTAAATGATTTGAAAAAATATTAGTAACCAACGCGATGTCTGGTTGGATATCAGGTAGTCCTAATAATTGGAAGCTAGATAACTCCAATAATAAAGTATCTTCTCGAGTTAAATCAAAAACCACTTCACTAACTGGAACACCGATATTTCCCGCAGTTATTACATTTTGGCCGTCAGCCTTCAACATATCACGAATTAATGATGTAGTTGTTGTTTTTCCGTTCGAGCCAGTTACTGCTATCAAGCGACCATTAAAAGTGCTCAAGGCAATCTCAACTTCTGTCAATATAGGAATATTAAGTTTTTCAGCTTTTTGCACTAAAGGATGGTCATAATTAATACCAGGATTTTTAATCAGGTAATCATATGTGCTATCAAGCGTTTCGGCATTGTCCGTGCCAATCAATGTTACATCAGCAGCCAATAACGATCGATAAGTAGCATCTTGCGCATCAAATTCGCCGCCATTGACCACTGTAACTTTGCTACCTAATTTTGTTAATAGTTGTGCTGCTGCTTTTCCTGAGCGTGCCCAACCAAATACCATTACTTTTTTGTTTTTAAAATCTGTTGCTTGCATAACTAACCTGATTTCTATTATATGTACGCGGCTAATGTCCGCTTTAACTCATATACAAAATACCAATAATTCCTATGATTGCAGTTACAATCCAGAACAAGGCATCAATTTGCCATTCATTCCAGCCAAACTTTTCAAATGAGTGATGTATTGGCGCCATGGGAAAAATTCGCTTTTTCCAGAAATGATAGCCAATTGTTTGAATAACTACTGATAGGGTCTCGATAACAAAAATCAACCCAAACCATAAAAGTGAAAAAGGAATGCCAAGTACAATTGATTCGATTGCCAGCCCAGCACCCAAAGCTAAAGATCCGGTATCGCCCATAAAAATTTTTGCTTTTGGTTTGTTAAATAACAAAAAGCCAACCAACGCACCGATAATTGAGGCGTTAAAAATCACAATTATATGGTTATGAACTCCTAAAGCAATCCACGTATATACGAGATAGACAATAAGACTTGTCCCCGTTAGTAGACCATCTAAGCCATCTGTTAAGTTAGTCGCATTTGACCAACCCACCAGCCAAAACCACAGGAAAATGAAGTAAAAGATTCCTAAATTAAAAACACCAATAAACGGTATATTTAATATGAGTGGTATTTGCATAATCCACATAATAATCATGATGACAACCGCACATAACGTTTGCGCCAAAAGTTTTGGTATGAAGCGGAAACCATCATCCGCATGATGAATCATTTTCAACGCATCATCAATGCCACCAATAATTGCGTAAGCAACAACTGCCAAGATGGGTATAAGCACCATTACAAATCCAATTTTACCCGAATAAGCGACACTACCAATCAGTGCGCTTAGCGATGCAGCTGCAATAAACAATGCCCCACCCATACTTGGTGTACCTGCTTTAGATTGATGGTCAGGCCCAAGTTTCCGAATTACGGCCTGTTCTTTAGATTGTTTTAAAAATTTGATCACCGCAGGCATGAATATTACAGTAACAATAAACGCACGGGTGAATGCCCAAAAATACTCTGTCATTTTCTCCCATTACTCCTTCTCTTTTAAAGCAATTGACACAACACTACTTTTTACAATAAGTTGGTTTTCAGCTATACTTTGGCCCGAAATAAATCCAGAACCTTTCCACGTTAGTTTGAAGCCTATTTTATTAGCAAATGTTTGCGCATCAACTAAACTCCAACCAATCATATTTGGCATATATGTGTTTCCTTTTGCAGTCAAAATTACTAATTGGTTTGTCAATGACTTTTGATTAGCTAGCAATGACTGACTAGTAATTTTACCTTTTGATCCCACAACTGCAACTCTAAATCCAGCCTTTGTCATTGTAGATTTTGCACTTGAAATAGATTGCCCAACTACATTAGGTACTGTTTGTTTAGTTGTCTTTGATTTTACCGCACTATCACTATCATTTAAAGCCTGGAGCATTAAAGGCTTAAATAGTTTACTCATTGTTGGTTGAATATCACCGTCAGGCAATTTTGAGGGTTGCTTGACAGCCATGTAGAATATATATTTTGGATTTTTTTCCGGCGCCAGAACCATCACCGAATGGATAGCATCTTTATAAGTCTGTGAATACTGACCATTCTCACTGATTTGAGCTGTACCTGTTTTAGCAGCAATCTGATAACCATAATCACTAAGATCAAATTCCTTAGCAGTTCCATCCGACTTATTAACAACATCTATCATATATTTTCTGACTTGCTTTGCCGTACTAGCTTTGATGGGATGTCCAACTGTCGTTGTTTTACCTTGTTTAACTATTTCTCCAGTAGACGAATTGACAATTTTATCAATAAAGTACGGTCTAATTTCTTTACCATTATTGGCAATTGCTGAATAAGCTTGTATCATTTGCAAGGGTGTAACACGGATTGCTTGACCAAACGCTGTGTTTGCTTGATCAATCGCATATGAAAACGAGATTGACCCTGCTTCTTCGCCATTTAGCCCTGACTGGGTTGACTGCAAAAACTTGAATTTTTCTAAATAATTTTTCCACGTCTGTGCACCAATTTTTTGCTCTGTTTTTGCAAATGCGACGTTCGATGAACGCCAGAAGCCCTCTCGATATGTCATTTGTCCTTGATCATCACCAAAAGAATCTGTCACTTCCTTTCCGTCAATCAGATAAGTTCCTGACTGGAAGGTTGCGTTAGGCTGCCACTTACCAGTATCAATAGCTGCAGCTAATGTTATGCCTTTCATGGTAGATCCTGGCTCAAAGGCTCCTTGATCTAACAAATTGGACCAGACTGTTGGAGTATCTGATTTATCATTAGGATTAAAATTAGGTCGTTGCGTTGCTGCGACAATACGACCTGTTTTAGCTTCCATTAACACAGCAACTGCTGCTGTTGGTTTAGTGGCTTTCACAAATGTGTCCATTCGTGTTTCCAACGTTGTCTGTAGCGAAGAATCTAACGTGAGATAAACGTCATCTCCATTTTTAACACTTTTACTGCTATCAGTTTTTTGCCCCTGATAACTCTTGATACCGTTTTTACCTGATAGCAATTTGTTTTCTGATGCTTCAATACCCATTATGCCAGATATAGTTGACTGACCACTACTACCTTCAACCATGTTCACATTTCCAATCAGATGCGAAGCCATCTGATCATTAGGATATGTTCGAGCCTGATGTGAAGTAAATGAGATACCTGAAAGCTTCATTTTCTCAATTTTATTATGTTGCGAAATCGTCAAGTTTTTACCCGCGGTACCAAACTCAACTTGAAATTGTTTACTGGACAAGCGTTTATAGATTTCTTTTTCTTTTAGATTGATTACCTTGCTTAACTCACGAGCGACTTTAGCTTTGTCCGTTACGTACAATGGCTTACCATCAGTATCTTTCTGATTTTTATTCAATATTGCGTACATATTATAGACTGTGGTATTTTCTGCCAACACCTGCCCGTCCGAATCAAATATTTTGCCACGAGAGGCAATAATATTTTGTTTTCCCATAAAGGCCTCACGTGTGGCTTTTGTAAGATTATGACCATCTACCGATTTATTACCCGCGATAATAAAAAGACGCACACCAAGTCCTAAAATCACGATGGTCGTTGCGATAAGCAGCAGAACGCCAAAGGTCTTGGCGTTTTTCGTGATTTTTTTGTGTGGTATCCGTCTCACTTTGTTTTTCATAATTATTGATTAATATTGCGCACACTGTTGTCAGACAGTGTCATGCCATATTTTTTTGCAACCTTATCTAGATTTTTTTTACTCATGGCTGTTTGCACCTGTGTACGTAAATCGTCATTATTTTGCTTAGTTTCATCAATTTTGGTTTGAACTGCGTTTACACTGGCTGTTGTTTTGGTCGTTTGCATGCTTGTATAAACAACGCCAACCATCAATGCCAAAACAACAGTGGCAACAATAGCTACCATTATTCGCTCTTTTTTTGTCCAAGCGGCTGCTTTATATTTAGTACGACTATGAGTACGCGGCTGAGATGCTGTTAAAGGTGCTTGCTGTGCTAAAGGTGTATATTGATATGCATTTTGTGCCATGTAATATTCTCCAATTTATTTATCATTGCTAATCTTATGTAAGACCACAGCATCTAGTCTATTTTCTTCTTATGCCACGTAGTTTCGCCGACTCTGCACGATGATTGATAGCCATCTCTTCTGTGCTTGGTGAAATTGGTTTGCGCGTTAATAACTCATAATCAGCTTCAAATTGCCCCGGTAGCACTGGCAAACCAGCAGGTAATTCTGGTGCCGAAGATTTTTCACGAAACATTTGTTTTACTAAGCGATCTTCTAATGACTGAAAAGTAATCACACTAATTTTGCCGTCAGTTGCTAATAACTCAAGTGCTTGAGTTAATGAATCTTCTAAGGCACCTAATTCGTCATTGACAGCAATACGAAATGCTTGAAATGAGCGTTTTGCAGGATGTCCACCCTTTCGACGGGCGGGTGCTGGAATTGCTTCTTTAATGATGTCTACCAATTCAAAAGTCGTATTAATTGGTGCGTTTTCACGGTGCTGCTCAATCTTTCGAGCAATTTGCTTAGGGAAGCGATCTTCTCCATAACGGCTCAAAACACGCATCAATTCATTAAACGGCCACTCATTAACAATTGTTTTAGCTGTTAATGCTTGGCGTTGATCCATGCGCATATCAAGTTCAGCATCATATTTATAACTGAACCCTCGCTGACCATCATCAAATTGCACAGAACTAACACCCAAATCGTAAACAATACCATCAACTGCTGTCACACCATAATCCGCTAATGCGGAGGTTAATGTCCGAAAATTTTTATGAATTATAACTAATTTACCAGCAGCGATTTCATCTGCGTATTGTTCAGCGTTATATTGGATAGCTGTATCATCTTGGTCAAAACTATAAAGTGTACCGGTTGTGAGTTGCTTTAAGATTTCTCCAGTGTGTCCACCGCCACCTAATGTAGCATCGACATAAGTTCCTTCTGGTTTAATATCTAATAGAGCAATAGCCTCATGTAAGAGTACTGTTACATGTTCAAATGGCATAGCAGCCCTCTTTCTTAAAACTTGTATTATTAATTCGTTTAAAGGTCGAAGTCTACCAAACCTTCAGCAATATTATCAAAATCATCCGCAGTTTCAGCCGTATATGCTGACCAATTCTCTGCACTCCATATTTCAAATGAATCACCAACACCGGTAACTACAACACTTTTTTCTAGTGACGCGTATTCTCTTAAATTATTAGGAACAACAATTCGTCCCTGCTTATCAAACTCGGCTTCTAATGCACCAGCCATAACAAAACGTCTAAAAGCACGTGCATCTTTCTTGCCTAATGGTAATTGATTTAACTGCTCTTGCAATTTTTCCCAAACTGCCATCGGCATAGCGCGAAGTGATTTCTCCATCCATTTTGTAATAATGAATTGATCACCGAGTTGATTACGAAATTTTGCCGGAATAATTAAGCGACTCTTTGTATCAAGCGTATGTGAATATTCACCCATGAACATAGAGCCACCTCCATTAAAATTTCTATACTATTAATTTACCACATTTCCCCACTTCACTCCACCCAAATTATTGTTTTGTCACAAACTAGTAAATTTTCAGCACACAAAAAGCGCAGTTATCAAGGATAACTGCGCTTCAAAAATGTGGGGTTTAATGGAGGAATAACCCAATAATTGTTATCAAAATGACAATTATTGCGGCCAATAAACCACTCCATTGCCAGTACCTTCGCCAAAATGTTTGCCATCGCCAGTTATTTTGCAATAAAAACCAAGCTAAAAAGATCCCAACGACCAACCATACAAGTAAAAACCAAGGAACAAAGCTAATACCAAATAGATAACCCATTGTTTGGTGCAATACAATCCAGTTAGGAATCGTAATAATGTCTAATGTTTTAATAGATGCTTGTTTTAAAGCTGTCCATTTCTTAAATATAATGACAACTGTCCAAAAAATAAAACCACCGAGTGGCCAAATCCACCATTGCATGTTAATTACCTCGTATCTAACTTTAACGAATTCGCGTAGAAATTTCAATTATTTTAGAAGATATGTTAGACTAGAAAGTAATATATTAGAGGTGATATCAATGACTGACGAACAAAACCATCGACCGGTTAACACAAAATTACAAGCCGAAATAGAATCAAAGTTAAACCAGCACAAGGTGCCAAAAATTGATAAAAAACCACGGACACGTCTCGAAAAAATGACGTTAGTTATGTCATGGTTTATGGTTATCTTAATGGCTGGATCAGTAATATACGCAGCTATTAGCGCATTAGGCTGGCTATAATAAAAAAGACGTAAATTCAGTGTAGTACTGAATTTACGTCTTTTTTATTATTCAACTGATATGAAGAATGGATACAATGGTTGTCCACCATCGTGAACTTCGACTTCTAGACCGTCATCTAATTCTTCCACAAATGCTTTTAACTTTTGTGCAACTTTAGCTTTTGTTCCCTCACCAAAAATAATTGTCACAATTTCAGAATCATCATCAATCATTTTTTGAATAGCTTCTTGCGCAGCTGATTCAACATTGTGAGCTACGACTTCAATGTCACCATCGATAATCCCCATCCAATCACCATGATGAATTTCATGGCCATTAAATTTAGTTTCGCGAACTGCCTGTGTGACTTGCGCCGACTTTACATCAGCCACCATTTCTGACATTTCTGCAGCATTTTGTTCCAAATCAGCATCAGGGTTATAGCCCATCATCGCTGTTAATCCTTGTTGAATTGTACGTGTTTTAACAACTTCTACTGGAATTTCCGCTAATGTAACTGCCTGTTCTGCTGCCATGAAAATATTGCTGTTGTTCGGTAAAATAATAGCCCTTTTTGCGCCACTATCTTCAATAACCTTAACAATATCAGCAGTTGATGGATTCATTGTCTGTCCACCAGAAATCACAGTATGAACGCCTAAACTTTTGAAAAGTTCAGCAATACCATCCCCAGCAGCAATGGCAATTACTGCTGTGTCAGATACTGGGACCTGCATTGCAGCTATTTTTTCAACACGTGCTTCTTCTGCACGTTGTGCATCAATAACTGTTTGCTGTTGATCGCGCATATTGTCGACTTTAACTTTAACTAGTGAACCAAAATGTGTTCCCCAACTGATTACTTTACCAGGATTCTCAGTATGCACGTGTACTTTAACAATTTCATCATCGTTGATAACTAATAAAGAGTCACCTAATTCTGCTAAATAATCGTAAAACTTTTGGTAATCAAAATCATGATCATATGTTGTGCCTTTACCAATCTGAACCATAATTTCAGTACAGTAACCATATTTAATATCTGCTGGATCTAAACTGCTACTAGCTTGCGCCCCCGCATGAAGTTCCTTGACCATTTGATCAAGCTCAGCATTATCAGGTGCTTTAATATCTTCTTCATTAAAATCACCACTGATCACTTGATAGAAAGCTTGCAATACGAAAACAAGTCCTTGTCCGCCAGAATCAACAACACCCACTTCTTTTAAGACTGGTAACAATTCAGGCGTTGAATCCAGAGCTACTTGTGCTGCTTCCTGAACAGCAGCCATCAGTTCAACAATGTCGTCTGTTTGTTCAGCCACCTTGTTTGCTTTAGCTGCCGCCTCACGAATAACCGTCAAGATTGTTCCTTCAGTAGGTTTCATCACTGACTTATATGCCACTTGTGCACCACTCATTAATGCATCAGCTAGATCACGTGCCGATAGTGTTTCTTTTCCAGCCATACTATTGGAAAAGCCACGAAAAATTTGTGATAATATCACGCCTGAGTTACCACGTGCTCCCATCAGTAAACCCTTGGAAGTAGCTTTGGCCAAAGCACCAATTTCTGTTTCTAGTGAGTCACGCTCATACTGCGCACCACTCGCCATTGAAAGGCTCATGTTCGTTCCTGTATCGCCATCAGGAACCGGAAATACGTTTAATTTATTAATTTTATCTGCATTAGCAGCAAGTACAGCCGCTGCAGCATTAATCATCTTACCAAATTCAACATTGGTAATCTTTGTTAGTGAATTAACTGACATAATCTCTCCTAGTCACTGACGCGAACACCCTGAACAATCACGTTAACCTCAGAAACATGAATACCCAAAAATGCGTCAAGATTATACTTTACTTTACCTTGAACTGATTTTGAAATCTCGGACAATTTAGTACCGTACTGTGCAACTAAGTAGACATCAACTGCAACACCACTATCTTTTTGATGAACTACAACGCCTTTAGCATAGTTTTCCCGATTCAGAATCTGATTAACGCCATCGCGAAAAGTTGCTTTAGATGCCATCCCAACAACACCAGGATTTTCAATTGCAGATCCACCAACAATTGTAGCAATAACATCATTTTCAAGGCTAATATCGCCATTATTTGTTTTAATTATAATTGCCATAAAATTTAAGAACATTTATCGTTATATTGAGATGTCTTTTATCAACACCCTAAAGTATAACAATAAATGCATTTCCTCCTCACAAAGAGTTTACTAAGTATATTTTACCATACATAAATTAAGTTGCATTGAGAGGTGTTCTATCTATTAATAAAAAAGACCACCCCATGGTGGTCTTACGACGTCAGCAAGCTAACGAAATACTAGCTTAAACGCGTTCGATAGAACCGTTCTTCAATCCAGCCTTCAAAGTACGTGCTGTCAAGTAAACTTTCTTTGGTGCAGCACCATTAATTTTAACCGTAACTTTTTGCAAGTTTGGCTTCCAGCTACGACGACTTGAGTTCAACGCGTGTGAACGTTGGTTACCAAAGCGTGTACGCGCACCAGTAATAGCATCTTTTGCCATGTTTAACCCTCCTTCTTCGAGCTGTTTATTTTTTAAAAGCTCTTTCTACAACAATATTAAATTTTACCAGAAATTCAACCCTTTGACAAGTTAATTTGTATATTTAGCTAAAATCTTTGCTAATTGTTCTTTATTATGGAATCCCGTTAAGCGTTCCACAACTTCTCCATCTTTTTTAATCAAAAGCGTTGGAATAGCACGAATACCGAATGCAGCAGGAGTTTCAGGGTTAGCATCCACATCCATTTTAACAAACTTCACATCGTCGACTTCATCAGATAGCACATCCAGAACAGGTGATTGCATGCGACATGGACCACACCAAGTTGCCCAAAAATCTGTTATGCTAACGCCCGTGTTTGTTTCTTGATTAAAAGTTGCATCTTCTACTGTTTTAACTGCCATGTTGTTTTTCTCCATCTACAGACTGCGTAATCATTATGATTCCTGTATCAAAGGACACGTGAACTGAATTTGATATAAATTCATTCGATGACCACATTTTATACTTATTTTTTGTTAGTGTCAATGGGTACTTGGCATCTATTATTTTGAAGTTCTCAACATCATTGAGCGGCATAAATCCTAAATACTTTGAGTTAGGATACTTTGCAATCTCACTTAAGCCAGGTGTAACATAGCTCACGATGTTTGCATTATCAATAAAATTCGTTTTTTCAACAATACTTTCAAACTTTTCATCAGCCATTAACCACAAATTACTCAACATGTGATCAATTCGTGCACCAGTAGCACCAAATACTTTAATAATATCGGGATTTTTGTCTTGAGCGTACATTAAGGCCAATTCTGTGTCTGTTTCATCTTTTTCGGCCTTGACATGAATAATTTTTTGCGCGGCTAAATGATTTTGAATTGTGGTTAATTCAAAATCTGTTAGAGAATCAAAATCACCAACCGCCATGATCATTGGTATATTTTTTTGGTATAGATACCAAGCACCTCTATCAGCGCCAATCCACATCCCTTGTTCCTGAAATAAATTTTTGGGCCATAATTCCGTTGGCCCACCGGCTAAGATATTAATCTGCATTATTTAATCAAATCTTTCAAAATACCGATTTTTGCAGCAGGATCTACTTTATCGTACACATACGATCCAGCCACAAAAACTTTTGCACCAGCATCATATGCTGATTTAATCGTCTCGTTATTCACGCCACCATCAATTTCAATATCGAAGTCAAAGCCACGCTCCTCACGGAATGTTTGTAGTTGTTCAATTTTTTGCAGCGTTGATGGCAAGAACTTTTGTCCGCCAAATCCTGGGTTTACAGTCATAACTAGTACTTGATCAACCATATCCAGTACTGCTTCAATTGCGGATACTGGCGTTCCTGGATTGATAACAACTTCTGCTTTGACACCTTTGTTCTTAATCATTTGTAAAGCACGGTGAATATGTGGTGTTGCTTCAACATGAACACCAATGATGTCTGCACCAGCATCCGCAAATTCTTCAACAAAGCGTTCTGGATTTTGAATCATTAAGTGAACGTCTAACACTAAATCAGTTTCCGGACGCAATTGCTTGACCCAATTTGGACCATAAGATATAGCGGGCACAAAAGTACCATCCATAACATCGATGTGCAAATACTCTGCACCAGCAGCTTCAACAAGCTTGACGTCACGTTCCAAATTTGTGTAATCTGCGCTCAAAATTGATGGTGCAATGATTCCTGACATGATATACCTCTTTTTAATTGTCTGTTTTATATTTTGGTTTTTGCGCTTTAATCAACTCATAAAACGCCTTATAACTATTATACCTTGACTGTGTGATTGTGCCAACCGCTACAGCCTCTTTAATGGCACATCCTGGTTCATTCAGATGTAAACATCCACGGAAACGACAATCTTGACGTTTTTCAACAAACTCTGGAAAATAATCATCTAATTCTTCAACAGGAAAATCAAACACTTCATATGAAGAAAATCCTGGCGTGTCAGCAATCAAAGCCTCATCTACCTCAATCAACGTTACCTGTCGTGTTGTGTGTTTTCCTCGACTCAACGCTTTAGAAACTTCACCCGTTTCAAGCCCAAGTTGTGGCGATAGATGATTCAGTAATGTTGATTTTCCAGCTCCCGTTTGCCCCATAAAAACTGAAACATGGTCTTTTAACATCATTTTAAGCGCTTCAAAAGCGCTTTTTGAATCTGAAAAAATAACATCATAACCAATACTTTGATAATAATTAGCGACGTGATTTATTTTCTCATGTTCAGATTTTTCCAGCAAATCCATTTTAGAAAAATATATCAACGGTCTTACGTTTGCAGCTTCAAGTGCCACCAACTGACGATCTAACAAATTTGGTGCAAAATCAGGTTCCTTGGCGGCTGTCACAATAACGGCAATATCAATATTTGCTATTGGCGGGCGAACTAAAAAGTTCTCCCGTTCATGGATTGCCCAAATAAAGCCCTCGTCATTTTCACTCTCAAAATCAACAAAATCGCCAACTAGCGGTTTTTGCTTAGATTTCCGAAATTCACCGCGAGCTCGCGTTCTTTGAATGTCACCACTGGGTAACTGTATATCGTAATAACCGCTGAGCGATCTAATAATTCGTCCTGTTTTCATACCATTAATCATAACAAAAAAAGCCGATAATATCGACTTTTAGACACGTTGTTATTGACTCGAAGAGCTCTCAGATGTGGAACTGTCCGATGATGTAGTACTAGAATCCTCACTACTTGTTGAACTACTTGAGGAACTACTGCTAGAACTAGAAGACGACGAACTACTACTACTTGAGCTCGATTGTTCTGGTCCCTGTGAAATCGTAATTAATAAGGTGTTATCTTTTGTAATCTTTGATCCGCCACGGATTGATTGACTAATAACATGGTCCTTCTTAACAGAATTGGAGTAAGTCGTATTAAAATTAACAGTGACATCATTTTGTGATGCCCAATTTTGAACATCGCTTTGTGTGCTACTTTTAGTGAAGTCAGGGACAGTAATCTTAACCGGTCCTGTTGAGACAGTGAAAGTCACCTTTGTGGCTGTAGGGTCTACCTTCCCATTGGCATTAATAGATTGAGCTATAATTATGCCTGCAGCTACACTATCTGACGCTTGTTGTTCTTTTTGAATTTCGTATCCTTGCGAGCGCAATTGTGCTGCTGTTACATCATAATCCGATCCAACATAATCTCCAAAACGCACTTTTGCCTTACCAGAGGAAATAACCAAGTTGATACTGTCCCCTTTTTTTACGTCAGTTCCTTCTTTAGGGGTTGAACGCACAACACTGCCCTTTTTGATGGTTGTCGAAGTTGTCGAAGTCACACTACCAACATTCAATCCAGCTTCTTGTATTTTCTTTTCAGCCTTGGCTCTTGTTAAGTTGGATAAGCTCGGCACAGTGATTTGACTAGCCTGAATATGAATAAACGCAAAAATAGCAATAATAGCAACAATAAAAAGCACTGCAAAAGCCAAAATTTTAGGTAATTTATTTTCACGATACTTGATGCCATTGCCCCGAAGCACACTTCTAACATAATTAGGTGTCCGGTCAACAATTTTTGCGATACTTTTAACAGCGTAACCTTTTTTACCATACTCAATGATCAGATCTTTTACTGATGGTTCCTCAGGAACTTCCTCCGGTAAAACATTAACAGAGGAAACACCATTCTTGAGCTGGTCTTGAATTTGTTCCATCGGAATAATGCGCGTTTCGTTTTCAATATCCGCAGTTGGCGCAAATCGTTGTTCATTTGAACGACGTGGCGATAGAACTGTTTTTAAATCTTCAGCCATAACTGAGACATCTAAATAACGATCCTGTGGGTTCTTAGCTGTGGCTTTTAAAATAACATTTTCTAGTGCTTGGGGAATTCTTGGATCAAAATCACGTACTGAAGGCATATCATCAGTTGCATGTTTTAGTGCTACTGCGACCGGCGTATCTCCTTCATACGGCACTTGCTTCGTTAGCATTTCATATAACATAACACCAAGTGCATAGATATCAGACTTTGCTGATGCCATGCCCCCACGGGTTTGTTCTGGTGACAAATAATGAACTGAACCAATCACGGTATGCGTCTGCGTCAAATCTTGCTCTGACTTAGCAATTGCAATACCGAAATCGGTAATCTTCACTTGATCATTTCTGTCAATTAAAATATTTTGTGGTTTTAAATCACGATGAATAATACCTGCATTATGTGCAGCCTGCACGGCGTTTAATATTTGCATCATAATATCAACAACTTGTTGATATGCAATTGGAAAATGTTCACCAATGTATGATTTAAGATTTGTACCATCAACATATTCCATGACAATATATTGTGAACCTTGGTACTCACCAACGTCGTATACTTGGACAATATTGTCATTAATCAGTTCTGTTACTGATAAGGCCTCACGTTGAAAGCGTTTTGCCAAATCTACATCATTTTTCATATCAAGACGCATCATTTTAAACGTTACATCACGATTAAGAAATTCATCATGCGCCAAATAAACATTGGCCATACCGCCATCGCCAAGCGATTTTATAATACGGTATCGATTGTCAACTAGTGTATCTGGTAACATCTCTAATCCTTTTCATGTGTGACGAGTACCGCCGTCACGTTATCTGGTGCGCCTTTTTCATTTGCTTGCTGAATCATATCAAAAACTTTAATATCAAGTGGTTCTTCGTAGCGCATTATTTGCTTAATTGTCTTGTAGTCTAATACTTTTGTAATACCATCAGATGTTAGAAATAAAATATCATCTGCCACAAAATCGTGTTGAGAAATTTCAATATCTGCGTGTTCATCAACACCTAAAAATCGTGTCACACTATTAGCGTGTACCATGTTACTAGCATCTGCACTGGCCATAGCCCCTCTACGAACGATTTCATTTTTTAAAATATGGTCATTGGACAGTTGGGTTAATTGATTATTATGCAACAAAAAGGCTTTGGAATCGCCTAAATTAGCAATCACAACTTTTTCGTCAAACAATACAGCCAAAACAACGGTCGTTGCCATCTGTGACAGCTCTTGAAAGCGTTGCCCGGCCTTTATAATAGCATCATTTTCAATTTTAGCTTGTTTTTTTAACCACGCAATTGTAGGAACAATTGTCTCCAAATCATTGCTTTCCCAAGCATGTCCGAAGTGCTCAACAGTCATTGCACTGGCAACCTCACCGCCTTCATTCGAAGTAACGCCGTCAGCAACGATCACCATTGTCCGTCCAACTTTATTTATAAAAGAACCTACATAATCTTCATTGTCGTGGCGCTTGGATCCAGGATCCGTACGATAGGCAATTGCCATTAATCATTTTTCCTCAATGTAGCAACGAAAAAGCCATCTGTATGGTAATCATCGGGATACACATGTAAGGCTTTTTCGCCATGATCTAATTTTAATTTATACGTTGTTTCCGTTGGAATTAATTCAAAATTCGGATGGTCTTCCAAAAAATTTGTTACAACATCGTCATTTTCTTGACGCAAGATTGTACAAGTACTGTAAACCATGATACCATTTTTTGCAAGGTTTTGGCTAACTGAATCCAAAATTTGTGTTTGTAAACGAGCTAAACTTTCGACATCTTCCAAGGTTTTATCATATCTAATTTCAGGCTTTCGACGCAATAAACCAAATCCTGAACATGGTGCATCAACTAGAATTCGATCAAATTTTTTGTCAATTTGTTCAGGAACTTTTCTTGCATCTAGGACACGTGCATGAATTTTATCGGCTACGTGTAATCTCTCAGCATTGTTGTTAATTAACTTAATTTTATGCTCATGAACATCTAAGGCCGTAATCACAGCATCTGGAGCGCTGTATTGTGCAAGTTGCGTGGTTTTTCCACCAGGTGCCGCCGCTGCATCTAAAATACTTTTAACCTCAGGCGTCAAATGTAAACTTTCTACTGGTAGCATCGCACTTTCATCCTGTAATGTTAACCAACCATCATGGTATGCTTTAGAACTGGCCACATGCCCACCGCTGACTAAAAACGCATGTGCAGCAACGCTAGATGCTGTAATAGTGAAATTTTCTGATTCTAGCGCAGTAACGACTTCTTGATCAGTAGCTAGTAACGTATTAACACGAATGGATTGCTTAGGTGCATCATTGATTGTAGCAATGATTTGGCGTGCTCGTTCATCCCCATTTTGCTTAATCAACTCTTCAACCAACCAAACCGGCAAACTTGCTTCAATAGAAAGACGTTGTATGTCATCACCAATGTCGGCAACACTACGAAGGCCTTTACGACTAATGTTATGCAAGATGGCAGTAACAAATTTTCCTGTTCCAACATGCCCTAGTATTTTAGCTACTTCAATTGATTCATTAAAGATGGCATGCTGTGGTATTTTATCTAGGTATTCCATTTGGAAAATAGCTGTATATAGCAGCTCCCGAACCCATGGATCAATTTTTTTGCTACCTACGAAAGGTTCAAGCCAATACTCAAAAGTTAAGCGATGCTGAATGACACCGTAAACCAAAGTTGTTAATAAACGAGTATCTGCTTCACCCAGCTTATGTTGCTTGATCACTTGATTTAATTGTAGATTAGAATATGCACCATTTTTTATTTTGGCTAGTGTTTGAACTGCTAAAACACGTGGATTGTCACTGTAAACTCGTTTATCGCTCATTAATTGTTGCCCATTTCTGACCTACTTCAAGATCTTTTCCAGCGCCATTTAAATAGGCACTAATCGCCATTTCTGATTTACCTGCCGGCTGTAGTCGGTTGATTTGAACAACCGTACCATTTGCGGAGGCCACTTTTAATTGTTTTTTGCTTTTCTCAACAATGGTGCCCGGTTCTTGCGCTGTTAATTCAGACAAGGGTGTCACATCAGTGATTTTCACGCGTTGATCCAAAACCTGCACAAAAGCTGGATGAGTTGGATATAAACCACGTATATGCCAGTCTAGTTCTTGGGCTGTTTCTGTTGCAAAATTAAGATTCTGCATGTCGTGCGGTATATTTGGTGAAAAAGTAACTTCTTCTTCATTTTGTACTACTGGGTCAATATTACCGGTAGCGATTTTAGGGAGTGTCTTTAATAGCAAATCACGTCCAGCAATGCTTAATTTGTCAAACATCGTGCCAACATTATCGGTGCTCGTAATTGGAACTTTTATCGTATCAATAACATCACCGGCATCCATTTTTTTGACCATGTACATAATTGAAACACCGGTTTCTTTATCGCCATTCATAATGGCATAATGAACTGGTGCACCACCTCGATATTTTGGTAATAATGAAGCATGCGTGTTAACTGCAGCAATTTTGGCCGCGTCTAATAATTTTGTAGGTAAAAATTGTCCAAATGCTGCGGTCACGATGAAATCAGGATTAATATCAATGACTTGTTGCATCTCAGGAGAACCACTTATTTTTTCTGGTTGTAAAACAGGCACGTTCTGCGCCAGTGCTGCAACTTTAACAGGACTTGGTGTTAAAGTATGCTTGCGTCCCTGTGGGCGATCGGGTTGTGTCACAACAGCCTTCACATCATAATTATTATTTTCAAGAAGCGCTTCTAATATCGGTACTGCAAAACTTGGAGTGCCCATTAATACTACTGAATATGTCATTTTATACCTCTCAAACAGCTGTGTTAGGGTGTTTTATTTTTTATTCGCACGATAACACAAAAATGTCCGAGCAATCTCGGACAGTTATCAGTATTTATTATAACACATCACATAAATGAGACAGGATCACGATCAATGCTTAGCTGCAAATCACCTTTAGCCTTTTGTGCGCGATTTTGTAGTTCCTGTAGCAACGTGTCCATTTCATTACGTTTTTTAAACTTTAGGATAATTTGAAAGTAATAGCGCTTGCGCATTTTAGCAATTGGCTTTGGCGAAGGTCCTAAAATAATCACATCTTTCTTAGCATGCAAACGTAGCCAGCGCGCAACTTTCAGCATTTGAATGGCGGCTTGATTTTCATCTGAATGGCTGGCTTGTATCTGAACCGTGTAGTAGTACGGTGCGTAATTTCCAGCATGCCGGACGGCCATCTCTTGTCTGTAAAAACCTTCATAATCATGATTTTGAGCATAAGTAATTGCATAATGCTGTGGATTGAACGTTTGCACCAACACCTCACCAGGTTTTTTAGCCCGTCCAGCTCGCCCACTAACTTGGGTCAACAATTGAAATGTACGTTCACTGGCATGGAAATCCGGCAATCCCAAAGAGGTATCTGCATTCAAAACACCGACTAAAGTAACATCAGGAAAGTCGAGTCCTTTAGCAATCATTTGCGTGCCTAATAAAATATCTGCCTCATGATTACCGAATTTTTGAAGCATCTTATCCATACTACCCTTTTTGCGTGTCGTATCTTGATCCATACGAATCACCCGCGCATCAGGAAATAATTCTTGTAACTCAGCTTCAACCTTTTCTGTACCAGTCCCGTAATAACGTATACGTTTAGAACCACATTGCGCACAGATAGTGGGTATTTTTTCTTCATGACCACAGTAGTGGCACTTCAGTGTATGTGTGTCCATGTGCAGTGTCATAGCTAAATTACAATTAGGATCACATGGAACATAACCACAGTCTCGACACATCACGAAGCTTGAAAATCCTCGGCGATTGAGCATCAACACACTTTGTTCATCTTTCGCCAAACGGTCGGCTAATTTGATACGTAATTCTTCCGAAAAATTGGTCTCTGGTCCTCGTGACAGCGTTTCTTTCATATCAATCACATTAACGCTCGGTAGTTTTGCGCCTCCTGCGCGCTGTGTCAGTGTTAATAGTTCATAAACACCGCGTTGTGCTCGCGCACGGCTCTCCAAAGAAGGTGTCGCTGAGCCCAAAATAACCGGTATTTGATAGTATTGACCACGCCAGAGTGCGATATTTCTGGCATCATACCGCGGATTATCAGACTGTTTATAGGTTGTTTCATGTTCTTCATCAACAATAATTAAACCAATATTTGTCAGTGGGGCAAACACAGCAGAACGTGCACCAACAACAATTTTCACATCACCGCGCTCAATTCTACGCCACTCATCGTAGCGTTCACCATCACTTAATCCCGAATGTAAAACTGCTGTCTGGGCACCAAAACGGCCTTTGACCCTTCTAACCATTTGTGGCGTGAGGGCAATTTCAGGCACCAAAAAAAGAACCGTTTTTCCCTGCTCAAAAACATGTTGTGCCACCTGCAAGTAAACTTCAGTTTTACCTGAGCCAGTAATGCCTTCAAGTAAAAATGGTTGGAACCTTTGCGCATCAAATGTACCAGAAATACGTTCATAGGCCTCTTGTTGCTGCGCATTTAACTCAAGTAACGCTGTTTGTTTAACTTCAGCATGAAATGGATCGCGAAGAAGCTCCACTTTTGTTTTCATTAACCATTTTTTAGTTGCAGCTTGGTTTAAGACGGCGTCACTGATATCGATAACATCCTGCAGATCCTTTTTCACCCATGTTTCAGCCAAATGACTGAGTATGAACTGCAACAACGTTTCTTGTTTCTTTGCTGAAGATCGTAATCCTCTTAACTCATCCTCCAAAAATTCAACATCATCACTGAACTGATAAGCTAATTGTGTCTTTATCTTCGCCTTGTCATGCACTGCCACTTCTACATCAATTTTATGTTGACGACGTAGCTTAAGCAAAGTTGCCATATCTGGCTCAGTAAAGTCGCCTGTTTTAAAAGCTATCTCATCAAGCCCTTTAAATAAACGATCACGTACATCGTCATCCACTTCGTCAATAATCCTTAAAGTACGCTCGTAGTTTGCTTTAAACACATTTGGCAGCATCGTTTGTAAAATTGTAATTCGAAAAGCAAATGTTTCACTGGCTAAGTAATCAGATAGATTTAGTAGTTCTGTATTTAATACCGGTGTTAAATCTAATATTTGCTGAATTGGGCGCACTTGTTCCTCTGGTAAGTCAGTTGAAGCGATTAAACCAACAACAAATCCCATCACATTCCGGCGACCAAAAGGCACCGTCACACGCATGCCCAACAATAGCGAATCTATCATATTTTCCGGAACGGCATAGGTATAAGGCTGATCAGTTTGCATTGTTGGCACATCAACAATGATTTGTGCGTATTGTTTCGTCATAACTCTATTTTACCAGAGGGGCTTATAGGCGTCATTTCATTTCGCAAAATGCCATATTTCATGCTATCCCAATACTGACCTTGCCACCATCTCACTTGTCGGATTTGTCCTTCTAATTTTAAGCCCAGTTTCTCGCTTACACGCATCATAGCCTTATTACCAGACCAAGTGGTTAAACCAATATGTGGTAAACTGTCATATTGCTCAAATAATATTTCCAACCACATACCTAATGCACGGGTGCCAATTCCTTGTTGCCATGTTGCTTGTTGATAAATAACAATTCCTACCTCAAGCCAAGATTTTAGTTGTCCATCCTCAAAATATGCACTCACACTACCAATAATTTGACCGTCGTATAAAATAACCCGCCGATTCATATTATTCACGAATCTTTCAGGGCCAATATTATTGATAAAATCGTCTTTTTTAGGTAACACATCTTTAAAATATGGTCCGTTCCATTTAGTCCACTCAGCTTGCGGATCACTATAAGCTGTTTCCCAAAATAACGCTAAATCTTCTGTTTTGAATTGTCGTAATTTTATCATTTTTACCTTTCAAAAAAAACCGGTATAAAACCAGTTTTTCTCTAAATATGCTTAATATTAAATCCTGTTCTAGTTTGAATAGCATCTAGTGCTTGTAAGTAACGTGCATAATATCCATAAGGATCATCACTATCGCCTTTTGCATCAAGAATTACTAGTTTGTCCGTAAATCCATATTCTTCAATCACTTCTAACAAATGGCGGTGGAAAGCCCAACGCGAATCATTATCTGAAGTTGTCATATTTCGGAAGCCGTCATCAACATAAGGAGTCACCGGTGGAATAAGTAGAATTAAGTCAATCAACTCCTCACCAATTGTATTATCAAACAATGGCTTCAGCTGCGCATTATCCACATCGTTTAACCACATATCTGCGTATACTTTGGTCACCATTGCATCAGTATCAAAAATCGTTAGACCATTGTTAGCTGGAGAGTTAATTTCTCTTGAGTTCGCATCATATTGTCCTTGAATTAAACGGATGTAGTCTTTAACGACTAACTCTTCATCGCTAACATTCGATTTTTCTTGATACTCACGAGCATACTCTTCTGAAAATGGTGAATTACTTGTTCGAGCCAAACGACGTACTAATGTGGATTTTCCTGTTGAAGCTGATCCCATCACCGTGACTTTTTTAGCAAAATGGCGTCGAAAAACACGGTTAATGTAATCCCAATTTCCAATAGGATCTTTTCGAATATCTGTTGCTGATATTTTTAATACAGTGCGATCCATCAAGCTCACTTTGAACTGACCGTTCTTCGGTAATCTTGTTTCTAATTGATTTTTGTAATCTTTCTCACCGGTATAAAATGTAATCGTTGCATCTTTATTAACAATATTACGCTTAACCGTTTCAACAATTATTCGTGTCCACTCATCCCAACCATCAGGCATCATTGGGATATTGTCTTCATTGATGTAATCAACTTTAATATCTGTTTCGTCACTAAATGCTTCTCTCAAATAGCGAAAACGTTTCTCAACGGATAATCCGATTTGGTACCCTCTATCGTTTGTGTAACCAGAAGCAATAACAACGACACCATCATTTAAGGCAGCCGCTTTATAAATTTCTGCTTGGTGCCCTACGTGCATTGGTGCTAACGTACCAAAGAAAACGCCAATTTTGTCACCTTGAAGATCATCTGTGAATAAGTTCCCTGCAATTGTTCTCATGACTTTATTAATTATATCCTATTAAAATTTGAACATTGCGCATGTTCATTCTTTTTTGGTTAACTTTCGCCACTGAATAATACCGTATATAGCATTGACAGATAAGGCGAGGTTCATACCTAACATAGCAAACGCACTAGGATCCGCATGTCCCGTCCAAGCACGTCCCCACAAAACAATTTCGACTATATCAAAGAGTAGCCAAGCATACCATGATTCCGCAAACTTTGCGGTTTGCAGAATTTGAGCCCCCATTGATATGGTTGTTGTCAATCCATCCATGTACGGTTGTCTTGACCCAGCCTGATGTAAAATCATACCAACAATCACTAATATAACTAGGAATACTGGGATAACTAGAAGCCATTGTTTGAAGGTCATATATTTAGTCGCTACCACATCTTGACTGTCTTTTTCTGATAAATTATCGCGTTTCATAAAGCCAAGCCAAGCTGCAACACCAACAAATTGCATAACAACCCAAAATGCACTTAAAGCAACCTCACCAAACAACTGTGACTGAAAGGCCAATGGCATGTACATAACAGAATAAATCAGGCCCCAAAAATAATTTGTTATACGACCCTTGGCGACCAATACAACAGTGATAATGTTCATCATCCCGGTTGCCAAGCCAAACCAATCGAGCGTGCTATTGTGAACAACACCCAGTGTCCAAACTAGTAATTGCAGTAAAATCAGTACTAAAAACAATACACCTTCAGCCCATTTCCAGCCAAATAACAATTCTTTGAAAATGTTCACGGGGTTAAAGTAGCGCCAAAAACGATGCCAGACTGGTTCCTCAACCATTATAGATTCTCCCTAATAATTATTTATTTCATTATATCAGTAAATAGCCTAAAAAACCGATTAGTTTAGGGAGATTTTGCCGTCCAAAAACCAGCTATTAATCTAATCTTTAAACAATTTCAAATATTTGCCGTAGCCATCTTTTTCTAAATCTTTTTTTGGAATGAACCGTAAGCTAGCTGAATTGATACAATATCTTAAGCCACCACGATCAGGCAATCCATCATTAAACACATGACCCAAATGAGATGCCGCTTCTTTTGAAGTGATTTCTGTCCTTGTCATTCCTAATGAACGATCTGTATTTTCTTGTAAATGCTCGTCGTCATCGATTCCTTTTGTAAATGATGGCCAACCACAGCCGGAATCGTACTTATCCGTTGAACTAAACAATGGTTCACCACTGACAACATCAACGAAAATACCATCCTCCCACCATTGGTCATACTTACCAGTGAACGGGCGTTCTGTTGCCGCATGTTGAGTCACCTCGTATTCTTCCGGTGTCAAACGAGCACGCAATTCTTCATCGTTATATTTTGTCATAAAATCCTCTTTTTATTTTTTAATTTTACGCTGGTTTTAAGATACGTCAACCAATAGAACTTAGCAGCGAAAATAAAAAAATGTCGGCATTTCTGCCAACATTTTAAATATGTTGTTCAATCCAATGCCACACTTCATCTTTACCATATTTTGTTTCCGATGAGAAAAATTGGAAATCACTGTCTTCATTATCAAAGCCTAATGCTTTTTTAATGACTGATTCAGCTTTATTAAACTTACCACGCGAAATTTTATCTGACTTAGTTGCTACAACTAAAATTGGAATATTATAGTAATGTAGCCATTCGTACATTGAGATATCGTCTTCACTAGGCTCATGGCGTGCATCTACTAAACTAATAACACCACGTAGCTGTTTACGACTAGTGATGTATTCTTCAATCATTACACCGAAAGCTTCACGCTGGGCCTTTGAAACTTTAGCATATCCATACCCAGGAACATCAACGAAATATAATTTATCTTCAACATCATAAAAGTTTAACGTTTGTGTCTTACCTGGTTGTGAAGATGTGCGAGCAAAATTTTTCCGCTGGATTAGTGTATTTGTTAAAGAAGATTTACCGACATTTGAACGACCAACCAAAGCTATTTCAGGTTTTCCGTCTGTTGGATACTGAGACGCTGATACAGCACTCATCACCATTTCGACATTGTGTACATCCATTTATTCACTCACCTTTTTTAATTGCAATTCTGGCTGTTCACCCTGTTCCACGCTGGCTTTGGTAATAATAACTTTAGCAACATCATCACGACTGGGAATATCGAACATGACATCCTTCATCACATTTTCAATGATTGAGCGTAATCCTCGAGCGCCAGTGTGTCGCTTAATCGCAACACTAGCCATTGCATCCAATGCATCCGGTTGAAATTCAAGTTCAACATCATCTAGACCCAAAAGAGCAGTGTATTGCTTAATTAAAGCATTTTTAGGCTCTGTCAAAATTCTTGTTAAATCAGAAATAGTCAACTCGTCTAACACAGTTACAATAGGCAGACGACCAATAAATTCTGGAATCAACCCAAACTTGGTCATATCTTCTGGTTGCACATGATGCAAAATATTGTCGTCATTCAAAGCCTCAGCGTTTTCATTTGCATCTGAACCAAAACCAATAACTCGTTCGCCCAGTCGCTCCTTAATGATTGTGTCGATTCCAGCAAACGCACCACCAACAATAAACAAAATGTTGGTCGTATTCACTTGAATCAACTCTTGCTGTGGATGCTTACGGCCTCCTTGAGGTGGCACGCTAGCAGTTGTCCCTTCAAGCATTTTTAATAGTGCCTGCTGAACTCCTTCACCAGAAACATCACGTGTGATGGAGACGTTCTCTGATTTTTTAGCAATTTTGTCAATTTCATCAACGTAAATAATACCACGCTCAGCAGCTGCAACATCAAAATCAGCTGCTTGCAGTAATTTCAAAATAATATTTTCAACGTCTTCACCAACATAACCCGCTTCAGTCAATGTAGTTGCATCAGCAATTGCGAATGGTACGTTCAGAATACGTGCCAAGCTTTGTGCTAAATAAGTTTTACCCGAACCAGTTGGCCCCATCAAAGCAATGTTTGATTTTTGTAGCTCAACATCTAATGTTGGCGCCACGTTTTCATTAATACGTTTATAGTGATTATATACAGCTACCGCCAGAGTCTTTTTAGCATCTTCTTGTCCAATAACATAATCATTTAACTCATTAACAATCTCGTGTGGTGTTGGCAGTGACAACACTTCTGCTGCACGATCTACAGTCAATTCTTCTTCAATAATGCCTTCAGCCAAAGCAACACACTCATTACAAATGTAAACATCATTTGGCCCGGCAACAATCTTTTTTACTTCACTTGCAGATTTTCCACAAAAACTACAGTGTATTTCTTCTTCAAAATTTGGTGTATTCGCCATGATTATTATCCTAAACTTTTAGTTACTTCCTCCATTCTACCAGTTTATTCCTACGCACGAAATAGTAAATTATGATAGTATGTGTGTCTATAAATTAATTCAAACCAAAATAAAAAAGCCGACAGGCTTTTTTTAATTACTTAAACTGCTTTAGCAGAGTCAGTAACTTTCTTAATAGCTTCGCGCATAGCAATATCATGCTTCAACATTGATTCAGAGATAGCGGCACGCACTTTATCTTCTTCCATGTTGTATTGCGCAGCCAAGCTAGCAACTTCTTCAGAAACTTGTTCTGCTGAAGGATCGATCTTTTCAGCTGCAACGATTGCTTCTAATATCAAGCCAGTCTTTACACGTGTTTCAGCACCTTCTTCGAATTGCTTATGCAAATCATCTTCAGTTTGACCTGAAATTTGGAAGAACATTTCACGTGAAATACCTTGTTGTTGAAGTTGTCCCAAGTATTGGTCGATTTGACGATGTACATCTTCATCGATCATTTCTGCTGGAATTTCATCGCCATCAACTGAGGCATTATCAACTGCCTTAGAAATAACAGCGTCTTCAAAAGCAGCTTTAGCAGCTTGTGCCTTCTCATCAGCTAACTTCTTAGATGTCTTTTCCTTCAATTCAGCTAATGTTTCAACTTCTTCATCAACATCCTTGGCAAATTCATCATCTAATTCAGGCAATTCCTTGCGCTTCAATTCGTGAATTGTTACTTCGAACAAAGCTTCCTTGCCCGCCAAATCAGCAGCTTGGTAGTCTTCAGGGAATGTTACGTTAACATTGACATCTTCACCAGCTGTGTGACCAACTAATTGTTCTTCAAAGCCAGGAATAAATTGACCTGATCCCAAAGCTAGAGAGAAGTCCTTGCCTTGTCCGCCATCAAACTTAACGCCATCAACTGAACCGTCAAAATCAATCACAACAGTATCGCCGTTTTCAGCCTTAACTGATTCTTCTTGCAAAACTAATTCTGCTTGGCCATCTTGCAAACGCTTGATTTCAGCATCTACATCAGCATCAGCAACTTCTTCGTCTTGTGCTTCAACTTCAAGGTTCAAGTATTCACCCAACTTAATAGCAGGGGCAGTCTTGACAACAGCCTTTAAAGTCCAAGCTTCACCCTTATTCATTGAAACGGGTTCGATGTTTGGACGACCAACTGGTGTGATACCAGCTTCATCAATTGCGGCTTCATAGGCAGCAGGCAAAACAATGTCCATTGCTTGTTGGTACAAAGCTTCTTCACCAAACTTTTGGAAGAAGAGTTGCTTAGTTACCTTACCCTTACGGAATCCAGGAATACTAACTTCGTTCTTGTTACGTTGGAAAGCTTGTTCCAAACCTTCTTCAACTTGCGCACGCGCGATTTCAAATTCTAATGTGCCTTGGTTTTTTTCATCCGCAGCTGGTGTCCACTTAGACATGTTATTTCCTCCGAGTTTTCAATACTATATAATTTTAGACTAAATTCAAGAATATCACAACCATTTTATCTATTTTTATCGCTTCAAATAAAACAAATTGACATACTTTTTAGAAATAGCATTTTATGGCGTTTCCATTATTATAGCTGTGCACCCTACAACAAATTATGGTAAGTAGGCAATTACGCGAGTTGGAAAACCTGGCGCTTTCTCAAACTTGGGTGTCATAACAGAAATAATTGCTCCGGTAGCCGGAACTTCATCCAAATGTGTTAGCATTTCAACTTGATAATGTCCTGACCTCAAAACTAGTTCTTCAGCTATAAAACCTTTTGTTGGTTGATTTACAGCTGTGTCCGTGTCATAAGTTTCGTGACCATTAGCTATTGCATGGCGCGTTTCATAAATATATTCAATGGCCTCAGCTGACCATCCAGGATAGTGCTTTTGACCATCACTATCTAAATTATCCATTAACTTTTGATTTGGCCAGCGTTTTGACCAATCAGTTCTAAAAGCAACAAAAGCACCTTCTGGTATTAAGCCGTTTTCATTTTCCCATTCTTTAATATCAGCAACTGTTAGTGAATAATCCGGATTTTTCTTGACAACGTCGGATTTATCAATGACAACTAATGGGGCTATTAAATCTTTCAACGGAATGTCAGTAACCCATTCGCCACTTTTAGCACCAAAATGAATTGGCGGGTCAATATGCGTGGCGTACTGACCCACGAAACTAAATTCTTTAACCAAAAAGCCATCCTTTTCGTTAGTAAAGATCGTTTTTGCAGAGGCCGCATTAAATTTGGGGAAATGGGGTGAGTTTGGTCCAAATTCATGAGACAAATCTACCCATTTACTTTTTTTTAATTCCACCAGAAAATTTTGAATCGACATAGAACTACTGTACTCCTTGGATTAATAATAAAAACCATTCTAACATTAAGCTCATAAAAAAACATAATAATGCTAATACTATTATCATTATTATGTTTTTATTAATATTTACTTCATTCATCACCATACATCGATACTTGTTTAACTCAAAATAAGGCACATGATAACATACACTTATTATATCGAATATAAGAGGATGTTAATTTATTTAGCGATCATTTTTCACACGAACTGGCTGTGGTTGTCCGACACGTAAAACTTTTTTCAATGAAAAACCAATTAAACCTACAGCTACAATAATTAATAGTGTCATAGTCGTTTCTCCTTTGTTTGATTGTTTACTATTTTAGCGTTTCAACATTAAATTTAAATCAATTAAACAAAAATAAAAAACAGCCCTAAAGAGCTGTTTAGTCCAAATTAGTAATTTCGGCAATTGCTTGCGCGTATATCGAAATTGAGCGATACAAATCATCAAGCAGAGCAAATTCATTAACTTGGTGCATTGTGTCTGGTGAGTCTGGGAATAATGCGCCATAAGCGACACCGCGTTTCATTAAGCGACCGTATGTTCCACCACCAATGACTTGATCGTGTGCTGGCAATCCTGTTTGATCATGATAAACACGAAGTAGTGTTTCCACAATTGGATCACTAGGTGCAACATAATGAGGCACTTGAGCATGTCCACCGATAGTTGGTTTCACATCCCATCCATTCAATTGAGAAGCAAGACCCGCTTCAATTTCTTCCGGTGTGATTCCCTTTGGATAACGGAAATTAAAGTTGATAAAGACCTCGCCACCATCAACAAATTTCTGGATACCGACATTCATAGACAAAGGTCCCATCACATCATCAGTATACTTAACACCAAATTTTTCGCCAACAGTATCATTGTGTGCTGGTGTTCCCAAATACGTTAAGAATGACTTAGCTGTACCACCAAAATCAAAGTCTTGAAGGAAGTTTGCTAAGTAAGTCCCAGCATTTTCTCCTGTTTCTGGCATTGCCCCATGAACTTGCTTACCGTTTAAGACAAATTTGATGATCTCACCATCAGTTTCAGTTGAACCAGATACCTTTGGATTTTCTACCAAAAACTCTTGGAATTCTGTCACAATTTTTTCTGAATGAGATGATTTTACCGTTGCACGAGCAATACCTGGGACCATATTTGTCCGTAATCCAGACTCAAAATCAACAAGCTTAACAGTGCCACCATTAGTGGCTTCACCTTTAATGATTACTTGAACGTTACCCTTTTCACCGTTAATGATTGGGTATTCAGCATCAGGTGAGAAACCAAATACAGGCTCTGGCTCAACTTCAAAGTAACGAGTCATCCCCGTCCAATCATTTTCTTCATCAGTTCCAAAAATCAGACGAACCCGACGCTTCAATGGCACATTCAAATCAGACAAAATTTTGAAAGCATAGTAGGCTGACATTCCTGGCCCCTTATCGTCTGAAGCACCACGGGCGATAATCTTATCATCCGTTACAACAGGTTCAAATGGTTCGGTATCCCAACCCTCGCCTGCAGGCATCACATCAACATGAGACAAAATAGCGACATATTCATCAGCATCTTTGGGACCAATTTCAATATAGCCCACAATGTTATCAATATTTTTGGTAGTGAAACCATCTCGCTCAGCAATAGCCAACATCTTAACTAAGGCAGCTGTTGGTCCAGGACCTAAAGGTGCATCAGGCGTTGCTTGTGAATCGTCACGAACAGATTCAACAGCCAATAAGGCTTTTAAATCTTCGATATAGGCTGCTTTACGTTTCTCTGTTTCTTGTTTCCAATCAACTGTCATATTTTTTTAACCTTTCTAGTAACTCATAGGGTTATTATACCCTGTTATGGCATTTTTTTCTAATATTCATGTCAGGAACAAGGATTAAATAATCAAAGTATCCATATACTATATAGCGCTATAACCACTATTTTTTAATAATCGTGGCTAGCTTTCTACGCAATGCATGGTCCGCAGCACAAATATATAACCCTTGTCGGCCACGCTTTAATAGCACATTTAGCGCGTTCAGCATAATAGCTTCTTTCTCTTGCTCACTAAATGAATGACCCTTTGTTTGTCGAAAAGCGGCGTTATCCTCATATTTTTCGGTATGAACCACGATTTTATTTTTATCTTCATCAAATGTGATACTGGGTCCAATAATCACACCAGCATAGTTCAAATCAAAACCTTGAATTGTGTACACTGATCCTACTTCATTAATTGTGTCCGGTCTCAATGCCCATGGTGCTGTACCTGTGTCTAACTGATCCCAAGGTAATTTGAAATCATCAACCGTCACATACCAGATACCGCGATTAACGGTATACGGATAATCCGTTGTTGCTAACAAACGTGACATTCCTACCCGCTTATTTTTTTGTTGAATCATTCTGTAGAGATCATTAGCATTGGAAAAAATATGAAAATCAAATCCGTCAACGAGGCCTAATGTTGAAATTTCTTTATTTTGCGTTAGATTGTCAATCCATTGAACAACATGCTCGTTATTACCTAGCATACGATACTGATTACTTAATTGATAACGCGTTGGTGCGTACTGTGAAACGATTTGTTCCAACCTTTGATTAGTCCACATACTTTTGAATTTTAAGACTTGATGGCTATCAAAAACTAAAATGATAACTTGAGAACGTTTGATAATCTCGACCAGTTGGTTGGTTTGATTAAATTTATTGTAGCGATCAGGTTCAGTTAATAGTAAATGTGCTTCATCAATTAATACAACATCTGCATGACGCTGCTCTTTATCCATTTGATGAATAAAAGTTGTGGGTTTTAGGAACTGTTTCTTTTTTAATTCTTCAGTTTTCCCTGCTAAATCACGATATATTTTCCAAATTTCAGCGTGATTGACCAGTAAATAATTATTAGTTTGATAAAGTGCTGATGACTCATTATTTAAAACAGCATGTTGAAGTTGTTTAAATATTTCAAATAGTACAACACTTTTCCCAGAACCAGCGCCCCCTTCAATAATAAATACTTTCTTTTTTTCTTGCTTCAAACCCTGATTTGCAAAGTCAACCACATCTTGAATCAAATGCGCTTGTTCAGTTGACAATTTTTCCTCATCAGAGAGAATAAAACTATTTTTTTCCATAAACATATTGTACACTATCTACATAATGAGTCACATAAAAAGTCACGCTAGATGAGCACTCCTATCACCTTCTTTGTGCATTAAACAAAACTATCGTGTAGAATAATGTTAAGGATTAAACTATGAAAACATTAACTGAAGATATTTTATACCGAGTCATTAAAAAAAGAGCTAAGGACTCACACAAAGGAACCTATGGCCGTGTTTTAATCATTGGCGGCACGGCACAATTTGGTGGTGCAGTGATTATGAACGCATTGGCTGCAGTTAATTCTGGTGCCGGACTGGTAACCGTAGCCACAGATCCATCAAACTTTACCGCTTTACATAGTCACTTACCAGAAGCAATGGTTGTTGATTTTAATGAGGATCTCACCGAGTATATTAAAAAATCAGACGTTGTTTTAATCGGATCAGGTTTAGGCGATCGTATTGATTTAGTACAACATACCTTTTATGCTATTTTGCCACGTCAAATACTCATCGTTGACGGTTCTGCCTTAACTCTAGTTGCTGAACATAAACTAAAGTGGCCAAAATCGCGACTCGTTTTAACACCACATCAGATGGAGTGGCAACGTCTAAGTGGTGTGACAATCAATGAACAAGCTTTTGAAGCGTTTAATATGCTAGCGCAACAAAGGATGAATGTTGAACCGATTTTAGTTTTAAAACAACATCATACTCAAATTTATACCAATGACTGCGCTTTTGAAATACCAGTTGGTGGACCTTATCAGGCCACAGGGGGCATGGGTGACACACTCGCCGGAATGATTGCTGGATTTACGGCACAGTTTATGTTGTCGTTTTCCGAAGCAATTTTAGCGGCGGTCTATGCTCATTCTGCTATTGCTGACGAACTAGCTGAAACCCGCTACATCACACTACCCACAGAAATCAGTGCCTCAATACCTGAATTTATGCATCGATATTCTCGGTAATACGTGAAAACAAACAGTATGTTAAAATATTTATATAACTCTCAGGGGGACGAAAATTTGAAATTTATCTCATGGAATATTGATTCCATCAATGCTGCAGTTGAACACAAAAGTGTCCGTGGTGAAATGACTTGGAGCACATTAAACGAAATTGCGACCATACGCCCTGACGTTTTTGCCATCCAAGAAACAAAATTGAAATCAACAGGCTTAACTAAAAAACAAGCGACAGCCATTGCAGAACTTTTTCCAGAGTATCATTTGTATGTAAATTCTAGTACTGCGCGCTCTGGCTACTCTGGCACGATGGTGCTTTCCAAAGTGGAACCTACTCAGGTGGAATATCCTACCATTGGTGCGCCAGGTTCCATGGATTTAGAGGGACGCATCATCACCTTAGAATTTCCAACTTTTTTCCTATCAACTGTTTATACACCTAATTCCGGAAGCTCGTTGATACGTCTACCTGAACGTGGTGAGTGGGATGATAAATATCGTGAATATATCAAGACCCTAGACGCTACCAAGCCAGTTATTTTTAGTGGTGATATGAACGTCGCGCACCAAGAAATTGATTTGAAAAACCCAAAACCAAATCGTCATTCTGCTGGATTTACTGACCAGGAACGGGAAAAGTTTTCAGCACTATTGGATGCTGGATTTACAGACACTTTTCGATCATTAAATCCAGACACACCAAGTGTTTATACTTGGTGGGCACAAATTAGTAAAACAAGTAAAATCAATAATTCCGGGTGGCGAATTGATTACTACTTGGTTAGTGATCGAATCGCTGAAAACGTCACAGAATCCTGTGTTATAGATACGGGTGCCCGTCAGGATCACGCACCGATTCTTCTCGAAATTAATGTATAAATAAAAAGCCCTGCATAAATTGCACGGCTTTTTATTTATTTATTTTTAACATATGGCTTAAGTACTTCTGCTCCAAAATGATTAGATTCATAAATTAAGATGTTGGCTGCAGCTACTGCATCATCAAGCGCGTTATGGTGATGATCCAATGTAATCCCTAGATTACCAGCCACAGTGTTTAACTTATGATTTTCGAAATTTGGAAATAATTTACGACTAGTTTGAACCGTGTCCAACAACAAATAATGCGGTTCATCAATATCGTAATACTGCAATGTTCCTTTCAAGATACTATTATCAAATGATGCGTTGTGGGCCACCACTAATTTATTTTCTGTGAAAAAAGGTGAAATTGTTTGCCAAACTTCGGGAAACTTTGGCGCGTCAGCTACATCTTGTCGATGGAGACCATGAATAGCTGTGTTGTACGAGCTAAACGTTGTTTCCGGCTTGATTAATGAATAAAATTTATCAACTACTTGATTATCACGCACAATTGCTAAGGCTATAGAAACTGCCGAATGCTTTTCGCGGTTTGCTGTTTCAAAATCCATTGCTACAAAATTCATAGTTATAACTCCAAGATCATTCTTTGTAACTCTGTATCACGACCATTTGGTAAGGTAAAGTTCTCTTTTTCATCAACACTTAAGAACCCGTATTTCTGATAAATATGCACGGCGATGTCATTATCAATTTGTACATCTAACCATACCTTTGATAACCCGTTAAGTTTAGCCCAGTCCAGAAGTGACCGCATTAAATCCTGACCAAGACCAGCACCGTGAAATTGTTTCAAAATAGCCACACCGATTTCTTCATTTTCGATAGATCCTATTCCTACCGGTAATGATTGTTCACCTTGTTCAGCAATCAACAACAAAGTAATCGCCGGCGCATCGTTTTTTACAGATATTTCATCCCCATCACGCATACTTGCAATCAAAAAAGTATCTGTTTCCACCATTAAATCTTGAATTAATTGTTGCCATTCAGCAGCTCTAGCTAAGCTGGCTTCTTCTAAGCTGAACGCAATCGGCTGGTTCATATCGAATGTCATAGTTTTTCCTCAATTTCAATAACTGAACCAACACCTGCGATACTTATTGTTCGTTCGTTATCATCCTCACCTCGAGTAAATGTGATGTCCAATCGATTATTTGGCAACAAATCATTCATATATTGCGGCCACTCAATAAGCGTTACACCATCCGTACCGATAAAATCCTCGAATCCTTGATTAGCAGCACCTGTCATTTCCAATCGATAAGCATCAAAATGATAAATGGGAAAATCACGCGCCATATAAGTATTCATAATATTAAATGTCGGGCTCTTAACCCTTGACTTCACCCCTAAAGCGCGTGAAAATCCCTGGGTAAAGGTTGTTTTCCCCGCTCCTAAATCACCATTCAGCGTGATCACTAAACCAGGATAAACAAATGATGCTATTCTACTAGCTAAACTTTGTGTTTGCTCAAAATTGTTTGTTAAAAATTCTTTCATTGTTTTATTATAGCACGAGAGAATTGGTAAGATTAAATCGAAATATATTTACTTTTTTGAGTTCATGCATTATCTAATAATCCACAGTTTATTGTTATCCGAATGGAAAAAAGGTTTTGACTTTTTAGTTGGATAAAAGGTCATATTCTTATCCTTTAGTTTTTTTACGCCAGCAATAACCCCGCTATTTTTGTTAGTTGTAGCCTCTTTAACATAGTAGAGTCTGCCTGGAATATCATCAAATGTAACAAGCCCTTCATCATTTGAATGGCGAATTAATGATTTTCCATCTCTTTTTAAAGCAACTTTTTTATTCTTAGAAAACAATTGAAAGGCAACAGATGAAACGGGATTACCATCAGCATCTAAACGATAAAATGATAAATCAAACTTTTTCTTAGCTAATTTGATACGTATGATGCGTTTATACAAGAAAAGAAATTGCAATACAATTAATAAAATGATGACAATAATAATAAGAACTTGCTTGATATTGTTAAACTTATCAGCATTTTCAATATTTTTTGCCATATTTTTATTATAAGGAACTCGATATCCTGTCACCAACAAACGATGTGAATTGACCATATAAGGTGTGCAGGTTATTAGCGTTACCAAGTCTTTATCAGGTTCAACTTGCAGCCCTTGGTAATCTTCAGGTTTGACAACTTCAATTTTAAAAACTTTATAGGCTAATTTTTTATGAAATACCGTTAGTACAAAAGTATCGTTTTTCTTAACATGATTTAAGTTCGTAAATAACATTCGTGAAGCTAAGCCACGGTGCGCGGAAATAACACTATGCGTGCCTTTCCCACCCAGAGGAAAAGATGTTCCTTGTAAGACGGTTGCGCCATAGTTAAGTGTTTCTTCATTTGTCGTATCAAAAAGCGGAATATGCACATTAATTTTAGAAATACTAATTGTACCAATTAAATGCTTCTTCAATACCACATGCTCTTTGTAAGTGGAACCAGAAAATGGGTCACTCCCAGGTTGAATGCCATCTTTTCTTAACTGTGCATTTTTCTGTTGCATACGTGCTTCTTTTGCTGATATATCTTGATTAGTTTCCTTTTGAATTGTCTTGATTCGTTGCTGGTCAATAAAATGATTCAATGCACCGACATAAAAAGGATACAACGCTACTAAAAATCCTATAAGAAAAATAATATTTAAAAATATATTTTGTTTATTCTTTTTTTTACTGGTTTGCTTAGTCATTTGTTGCATCACCTTCTGTTTGAATTTGGTAACCATTTTTAACTACTTTTTTTATATAGAATTTTTTATCCTTTAAATGTTTAACTATCGCTTTAAAAGGTTTGAGGTTCATGTTTGGATTCATCGGAACTATTTTATACCTGCCACCATTAATTTGACCAAACGATACATAGCCTCTTGAGTCACTCGTAGACTCACATAACTCACCTTGGTCATTTAATATTCTTTTACCAAAATAATCTACTACAGTGAATTTATGACCAGAAATGAGACGTCCATTATTATAAACAAAAAATGATAACTGATAATTTCTTTTATGTGACAATAGTTCAATAAGCTCACGTTTGATGATATAAAAAATTAAAGCCATAAAAATAAAAATCAGTGCTGTCAGACAAAACAAATATTTTCCTTGATATGATACTGCCTTTTTTTCTTGTTTATCAAATGAACTTTTATCCAACGGCACCCTTTTCCCAGTAACCAACAATCGATGTGTGTTCACCATATAGGGTGTACATGTGACCAACGTTGCCAAATCTTGGTTATTTTGTATTGTGATATCACTTAGATCTGTTGGTAAAACCACTTTGATTCGAATAACTTGATAAGCTAAACGTTTCCCATACACTTTCAAAAAAAACTTATCGCCTTTTTTTAATTCGTGCAGATGAGTAAATAATTCTTGATTAGGCAAACCACTGTGCCCCATCAAAACGGTATGCGTACTTTTGCCACCAACAGGATAAGAACTGCCAGGTAATAATGTAATTCCTTTATACAAAAGGCTGTCAGTCGTTGTATCAAACACCGGTAAACTCAGAGATATTTTAGGAATGAATATACTTCCTAACGAGTGCTTTTGATAGTACTCTCTACTCTCCTTGGGTACATTTTCCAACGTTTGCCCCAAGATATTCTTGACAGGTGATATACCAAGTTGTTGATTTTTTTTTGACTTTTGTTTGTTTTTTTTGATTAATTTTTCAAGTTTCTTGGCACTGGCTTTCTGATTGCTTTGATTTAGTTGATTCACAGCATTTAATTCTTTTTGGGCCACATAGTTATTCACGCCATTAGCAATAAAAGGATACATGAACACCAAAAAGCCAATGAAAAACATTAATGCAATGAACAGTTTCAGAAAAATATTAGCGTTATTTTGTTTTTGTTCTGCCATCGTTCTAGTTATCCTTTGAAACCACGGCTCATAATATCAATGAAAACCATTATTCCAAAGAATTATGAACATAGTATTCATTTTTATAAAAAAAGTGCTTACCACGAACATGGTTTGCACTTTAGTTTTCAAATATGATTAAATATTTTGGTTCTTTTTATTACGCTTATTCCAAACATATGCGCCACTCATCAAAAGTGCACCTGCAATCAAGAACAAGTAGATACCAGAACCACCAGTTGATGGTAAGATACCCTTCTTAATGTTTGTCACAGTGATTGTTTGATTGTCAGCATAGCTTCCTTTAGTAACTGTAAACTTAACAGGAGCTGTCAAAAGCGCATAACCAGCTGGAGACTTTGTTTCAACAAGTGCATAGCTTTGACCATCAGCCAACTTGTTTGAATATTCAAGACCCTTTAATTCAACTGATCCTTGATCATTTGATGTATATGTTGTCGCTGAGTCATTATTTGATGCCCATGTGTATGAACCATCAGTTGCTTGCGTTGCGTAGGCAACTTTGTCACCATTAGCATTTAACTTAACCAACTGGAACTCTGCACCAGCAAGCTTTGCAGCACTTTGCTTGTCTTGCTTAACGAATTTCACACCACCAGTGTAAATTTCAGGTCCTTGAACCGGTGTAGAAGTAACATCTGTTCCGTTACCAATATTTAACGTAGCCGTGTTGTTCAATGCTTTGTCAGGAACAGCAGCATTAGTCAAGGTAGCATCATAAGTAACTGTTAACTTTTTACCGGCAGCAGCCTTAACAGCAGCTGCAGTTGGATTAAATGTTATTTTAAAACTTTTACCATTTTTGTCAGTTGCATCAGTTGCTGAAACTGTATAGTCAGTTCCTTTAGTTAATCCTGCAACCTTTACCGTAGTAGCATCATCATCAATACCTAAGTTGGGCGTATCAACTACATTAAATGTATCTTTATCCGCAATGTTCCATGGTACTGCTATTTGCAATTGATAACCAAATTTTTGACCATAAGTGGCATTATAGACCTTTGATCCATCAGGCAATGTCACAATCAAATCTTTTTTACTTTCGTCACTTAAATCTTTTGTAATAGCATCAGTTTGTTCGTTTTTGGGATAAACGTGAACATCAGAATTAATTTCTGAGTCTGACCCTGACTTATAAACAGGTAAAGCTAACACAATTGGAGCAGCTTTTTGTGTGACATTTGTTGGTGAATTTGTTTCAACAAACAAGTAAACCTTGTCTTTATCGCCGTCCTTAGACTTCAAATTTGAAAAAGTTACTGTGCCATCGGCTCCAGCTGTTACACCTTCTGCAACTTTTGTGGCGTAACTTGGTGCAGCATCAGCGGCATCAGATTGAACCTCTTGGGATGCTTTTTCAGCAGTGTCACCACTAGAACGTAAGTTCAAATAATGGTCAGTTACATCATAAGCTGTAAAAGTAACACCTGCTAATGGCGTTCCACCAAAATTATTATCTACTTCACCTGTATTGGTCTTACTATCCGGTACTTGTCCTTCATCAAAGACCCTTTTATGCAATGTAACATTAACACTATCTGTTGTGTCCGCAGATACATTAGTAATACCAAACAAGGCTGATACTAAAAGAGGAAGTACGAGTAAAATCGCATTAGCCATTTGTGACCATGATTTACTTTTCATTTTTAAAACTCCTTTTTAATTGTAATTTCTTCTTATAAATTTTTATCAATATTACCAATAAAATAATCAACAAACCGACTAAAGAAATTGAACCAATTGCTATTCCTGTTTCTGGTAAGAATGGCAAGCTAAACGGTGGTTTCTTAGTGGGTTGCTTTTTTTGGTAATTCAAAACTCTCGGACTTGCATTTTGATACACGTCATTAGGTATCACACCCGCAGCTATTTTAGACAACGGCTCGCCATTAACAGTAATTGGCGGTACATTAGCTAAGCTAGTGACTGCTGGAATATTAACACTAATGTGTTGTGCCTGAGAAGATATTTCAAAGTTCTTTAATGTTTGAACTTCTTGAAAATAATATTGACCCGCGGGTAGCTTACTATTATTCAAAGCAACTAAACCGGTATCATCAGATACGACTTTTTTTACTTCTTTTTCATGTAATGGGTCATCAGTGGTTTTCCAACTATTGTCATCAGTCAGGTATTTTTTTTGGTTGTCAACTGTTTTATACAACACAAATTTGACACCTGCTAATGGTAATTCTTTATGATCAAGCGTTTTTCCATATTTAAAAAAATATGGTATGCGTGTCACAATAGCAGATTTGGTCTCAATTTCAAGCTTGTTTTTATCCATATCTTGATTTCTTAGCGAAAATGCGACTGGATCACTAACCTGCTCATAGGATAAACCATCACTTTCAAGTTGGCTACTTTTTTGTTGCACAATAAGATAAGCTTTTCCATATTCTTTTGAAACATGAAATGTTGCTTGTCCATTGGCATCAGTAGTTTTAGTATCCATCAAACGAATATGATTGTCTTGAATATAATTTTGAATACCCTGATTTTGAGATTTCAAATCTTCAAAATAATTTTCATCATTTTCATGCTTCTGGTAATCAGCCGTCAAATCATACAATTGAAATGTTACGTTACTGCCAGGAGTATAGGATACTGGATTTGATTCATACACACTCAACTGATGATGCAATTCTATCGTAAATTGGTTATCAGTATCGGCTAAAACCTTTAAATTGTCTTGTTGCAAGCTAAGCAACCCAAATGAAATACAGGTAATGATAAACACAATCATTTTTTTAATCATGATCGGTTACCCCTCTTTATTCGGAAAATATAATAACCGCTAGCACCCAAGGCAATTAATATAAAGGCCCCAGCTATCAACATGTAGCGCACAATACCAGTGCCACCTGTAGATGGAAAAACAGTTTTATTTGAATTGTTGACCGTTAGGCTAATCTGATTGTTACCTGCATCATTTTGTAAAGTTGATTTCCAATCGCCATTATTGTTAGTTACCTTAACACTGCCATCATCAGAAATTATTATTGTGACATCTTTACTAGCAATGTATCCATCAGGAGCTTTTGATTCTTTCAAAGTATATGTTCCTGATGAAAGATTTTCAAAAGTGAAAGTCGACGTTGGATCGGTTTCTTTGTAAACTGATGTTTTGCCATCAGAGTCAGTTAATGTGAATTTAGCACCTTTTAGCGCATTTCCAGTTGTTTTGTCAACTTTATTAACTGTCAGATTAAACTTCTTGAAAGTATCATTTTTGACAAATCTAACAACATTATTCTTATCAGTATTGTTTGATTTGTCAGTAGCAATAGAAAAACCATCTTTATAGCCGTTGCCATCCGTGGTTGGTGATTTCACATTAATACCTTGACCGCTACTTGACCATTTTCCATCTTGCGATAGTGTTATTGGATAAACCGTAGAATCAAGTTGATACCCAGATGGACTCTTAGTTTCTTGAATGGTGTAATCCCCTGGTGTCAGTTGCTGTAACTGATTATCTTTTAATGTATAGGACTGCTTTCCATCCGTTGATTTAACAATAAATTCAGCACCAGTGAGTTTATTTTTCGAGTTACTTGCATACTTATCAATAATCAAACCATATTGTGTATTTGTTATCGTTGACTCATTTATTTTGTTAGTAATGCTTGAAACGTAACCATCCGTACTTTCGTTTAGCACCTGATAATTGAACGTTCCACCTTTGTTATCATAAGCTGGTAACGAAACCGATTGATTATTTCTATTCAACTGTTTGAAAGTTTTAGACCAATTATCCGATTTACTCAAAGTACCAGTTGCCCGCCAATCGTTTGATTGGTTGTTCGTAGTTCGCGTTACTTCAAAATTAATACTATCTGGTCGCTTCGATGAATCAGTCAACTCTTGCCATTGTTTGATAACCTTTAGCTCCGTTCCAGGTGCTTTCGCAGAAGGAACACCAAATTCTACAGCGTTACTATCCTTTGTCGGTGTAAATGTTGTTTTGCCATTCATCTGATACCAGTAATCCGGTTTAAAATTATCTGATTCAGTATTTAAATGCACCTGATAATGTATTTGAATTTCTTGATCTTTCCCCAGATTAATATTACTTACAGAGATACTTCCGTTTGATTTGGTAACTGTTGGTAAATTCTGAACAACACTACTTCCTACACTCTTAACCGTCGGCGTGTCATCTCCATAAATAAATTGAGAACCTAACGGATCTGAAATACTTCCTTGGTTGACCGTGTTGAATTGACTCAGAACATCTTTTGCTTGATTTTTCAAATACGTTTCCACATCAGATGCACTGTTAGCATCTTGATAAAGACCAGATGAAGCAATTAAACTAGCTCTGGAACGTACATTATTGGAGGATAGATAAAGTGGCGAATCCCAATAATTATTATTATTATCATCACCTAACTGTATTCCTAAAGCATGTATTTCGGTACCACTATCTCTACTGATTTTTGCTTCTCCCAGCGTTGCTGCCCAAGTATTCCAAATTTTGACATTGTTACCAGTATTGTAATATAGTCCATAATTCTGTGCACTTGTAGTTGCTCCGTTAGGATCAGTTCCACTAATGTAACGATTTTTCCGACTTTCCCAATTATTTCTCCCACTTACAAATTGTGAAGTAGATCCGGGTTGATCCTGATCTGAGGAGGAAAATGCTGTTCCATAAGTCGTTCCTGAAATAGTTGTTGCTTGGGTGACTTTATAAGAAAAGGTTGGAACACCGTCTGTCAGTAAAATCATCATTTTTTTGTGATCATTTTTATCGTCGTCGAGCATTTTTTGACCTCTACGAATTCCCAATTGTGTGAATGTTCCACCTGAAAAAGTCGGAGATAGAGTTTTATTTATTTGTTCTGTCTGCCCAGTTGTTGAAAGGCTCTGCATCCCAACTTCTAGATACCCGTTTGAACCGGTAACATAGTTTCCTGGGCTTGAGAAACCCACCAAACCAACATTAACGTACTGGGAAATTCCAGCATCTTTAATTGCTTGTAGAAATTGTTTAACGCCATCTCTAGTAGCCTGAGCTCTGTTACTTCCAGACGGATTATTCGCCGGCTCCATTGATCCCGACATATCAACAACTAACACAATATCGATCGGTTTAATATTCTTAACTTCATTACCTTTGGCGTTCAAGTAGACATCGTATAACCCAGGTGTGGACGTTTCTTTAGCATACTTACGAATTTGGTAATCTGGGTTACTAGTGTCAGTACCAAATTTCAAATATGATTTTGATGTATCAGATGAATCCCCATTCCAACTGCTATTCTTGTCCCAGCCATTACTAGCATCTCCACCTTGATGATTTATTACCGTATTTTGACCTGGAATAGTCCACGAATTAGTGGGAAATACGCCTGTACTATTACTCGTATACTGTGGCGTAATATCACTCGCAGCAGATACTGTAGTTAGTGGAATCATCAGCGCATTTGCTACTAATGTTGACAATATCAACAAAATTCCAAAGACACGCAGAAATAAGCCGTTCACAATCTTGTGAATGTTATTTTTCATATTTCTCCCTTCTAAGAACTCTTCAGCGTTCTTGTTTTAAAAATCATCACTTCTCTCACAAAGTGTTAAAATTGCTAGTTTGTATTGAGAACCGCAATTTTAAAAATACAAACTCTTTTTGATAAAAGTTTAGTACAGGCTAAAATATATTATGACTTTCACCAATTACAGAATCTGTAACTATGTGATGTACTTCTCTATTTTTATCCACCTTTCTCTACAAATTACATGTGATTATTCTCTCGAAATTAAGCTGTATGATCACAAGTACTTCATATTATGTATGAATCCTTTTGCAATTTCATGATAAAAAAAGGTAGTTTATATCAAAATAAGATATTTTGCTTCCTGATGTTATATTTATTACTTAATAGTTTTTATACAATTATGAATAAATACATTTTATAAAGAAAGAACAAATGCTAATAACACGTTTAATGATTAAATGTAATTTCCGGGAGAAGTAATGAAAGATATTAAAAAGTTAGCAAACATTTTAAATGCTGATGTTATTTTGATTGACATTGCCACAAAACAAGTAAATTACTTAGATGAATCTACTAATAATTCCAATAAAAATGTTGTGAATTTATTAATTGATAATATTGAGCTGCTCACAAATCACATTTATCAATCTCTAGACTATAATTCTGGTCATATTTTAACTTGCCATGTCAATGAAGAAAGCATCGTTTGCTTCTCTTTTAAATACGACGATCCACTATCAACGAGTAGTGAGTTAATGATGTTACATTCCCTTTCAAATCTAAAATCCATTTCTCAAATCATCTATACTTTATATAATTCTAACGATGCGCCAGAAGAAGAGGTCCACATTACAAAGTTTTCAGATAAACTCCACATCAAAAAAGAAAGCAGCGAATCCTTTGATCCAAAAACTTTTTTTAATGCAGAAACTGATATTATCAAATCGATTGTTTATTCACGTAAAGCCAGTTTAATCTCAGCACTTGAAAAGTTGTCACGTTTAAAAATAATTGGTGAACGTTTTGCCTCCAACAACATGATTAGAGGCGAAAAAGATACGCTTATTTCCTATGTCTCAATTTTAAACCGAGCGATTATCCAGTGGGGGTACCCTGTCGAGTCAGCATTTCAATTGCATAATGAGCTTGTGCAAGAAATTGAACTATCTCCTCAGTTCCTGAATTTTTTTCAAGTTATTAGAGAAATTACTTGGCATTATTTTAAAATTGTACAAAACCATAGGGTTCACAATTTTTTACCACTCCACCAAAGAATTAAACAATATATAAAAGAGCATATTAGCGAAAACATTACACTCGATGACATTGCTACCGCACTGAATGCTTCGAAAAAGACATTGAATCCAGCGTTCAAAAGAGAGTATAAAATAACGATCACTCAATTCATTAGGCAAACCAAAATAGATACGGCAAAAGAATTGTTGATTGCTTCGAATCTCACATTACTGGAGATTTCAAATTTACTATCTTTTTCAACCGCAAGCTATTTTGTCAAAACTTTCAAAGAAATAACCGGAATAACTCCTAATCATTTTCGCCAACATTTTTTTGATGAAGAACTTCATTTGTAAATATTAATCAATAAAAAAATGTGTACACTCGTTTTATAAAAACGAGTGTACACATTTTCCAAAAATTACTATTAATAAATCATCGCACTAACTTATCCCAAATGACAACTTCATTTTGTGCCAACGATTTAGGTACATCAATAATTCTTTGGTTAGCGCTACCTCTAAACTGTAATGTTAAATCTTTTTCTTCTTCCAAGAAACGACCATCCACCAGAATATCTAGTAAGGATAATAACCGCATCTTATCATAGGTCTCTTGTTCCAGCTCTTCCCATGTATAACCAGTCCACGACCAAATATCTTTCGAATGGCCAAATTCTTTCCGAATCCGACGGCAGAGCTGTAAACATACATCTGTATTTAAGAATGGTTCCCCACCTAACAGCGTCAACCCTTGGACGTAGTCTTGACTCAAATCTTCAATAATTTGGTCTTCTAGTTCTTGTGTATAGGGCTGTCCAAAATGAAAGTTTTGCGCGGCAACATTGTAGCAGCCGGGACATAAAAACAGACAACCACTCACATATAGACTGCAACGAACCCCCTCGCCATCAACAAAATTGAAGGCTTTATAGTCAGCTACATAATTTTGACTATACTTTTGCGCGGTCCATTCTTTGGGCATCGGATTGTTTGGTTTTCGCAAAGGTCGCGACATTTTCAATCATCTCCTTAGTTAAATTCTTTTGACGTGAAATTATTTCAACATGTCGACCATGAACCATTGGTCGTTGCTGAGGATTTCCTAGATAGCCACACGTTCTTTTGACCACATCACACAATTCAGGATCATGGTTACCACACTCAGGACACATAAAGCCACGCGCTGTTGATTTGAATTCACCCGCAAAGCCACACTTGAAACACTTGTCGATGCACGTGTTGGTTCCTAAATAGCCAACGTGATCGTAGGCCCAATTCCATACAGCTTCTAATGCTTGAGGATTTTGTTTTAAGTTAGGATATTCACAATAGTGGATAAAACCGCCCGACGCATATTTTGGGAACGTCTCTTCAAATGCTATTTTTTCAAATGGTGTTGGATGCTTTCTAACATCGTAGTGGAAACTATTGGTATAGTACTGCTTATCAGTAATATCAGGAACAGCCCCAAATTTTTCTTGGTCAAGATGGCAAAATGTATCGGTCAAAGATTCGGCTGGTGTCGAATACAAACTATAGTGATAACCACTCTCTGCTGCCCATTCTTGACAATAATCATGCATTCTTTTAACAACTGCTTCAGCAAATTGATGTGCTTCAGGATTCTTTTCCCAGTCTGGCCCAAAGAATGCAATGCATGTTTCATAAACGCCCACATATCCTAATGAAATCGTAGCGCGGCCGTTCTTAAACACTTCATCAACACTATCGGTGGCCTTCAATCTTTTGCCAAAAGCACCATACATATACAGTAATGGTGCATTTTCTGGTACAGCTTCTTTGGTACGTTCAATCCGGTAAGCTAGCGCATCATGACATAGCGCCATTTTCTCATCAAAAATCTTCCAGAACAGATTCATATCACCCTTAGCAAACAGGGAAATACGTGGCAAGTTAACTGAAACAACACCCAAATTCATACGTCCAGAATTAACTTCAACGCCTGTTTCATCTTCCCAGCCTTGTAAGAATGAACGACAACCCATCGGTGTTTTGAAACTACCTGTCAATTCAACAATTTTGTCGTACATTAATAAATCAGGATACATACGTTTGGTTGAACATTCCAAAGCTAATTGCTTAATATCATAGTTTGGATCTTCTTGACTAAAATTGAGCCCTTTTTTCAAAGTAAAAATTAATTTTGGGAAAATGGCCGTGCGCCGCTCTTTCCCTAGTCCCTTGATACGAATCTGTAAAATAGCTTTCTGGATTTCGCGCTCTAACCAGCTTGTTCCCAATCCAAAATTAACAGTTGTAAATGGTGTTTGCCCTTGCGACGAGTACAACGTATTGATTTCATACTCCAGTCCTTGCATCGCATCGTAAATGTCCTTGCAAGTCTTCTCTTTGGCATACTCTTCTTGTCGGTCAGCATCAATCCATTTTTTGGCGTCAACAAGGTGCTTGTCATAGTTTATTTGTGCGTAAGGCGCAAGTAACTGATCAATCCGATTAGCTGAACAACCACCATATTGTGAAGATGCAACATTAGCAATGATTTGGGCCATCTGCGCAGTGGCCGTTTGAATAGAATGTGGTGAATCCACCCACGCATTTCCAATTTTATAGCCGTTTGTTAGCAAGTTTTCAAAATCAATCAAACAACAATTGGTAGCTGGTGTGACTGGTGAATAATCCAAATCGTGCCAATGGATATCTCCACGTAAATGTGCTTTGGCTACCAAAGGTGGCAGCATTTGTAATCCTAATGCACGACTTGCCGCTCCCGCTTCCAAATCACGTTGCGTATTGAATACGCGACTATCCTTATTGGCATTTTCATGAACGACACTCTCATCTTGTGCAAAAAGTTTCTCTATGCGTTTTTGAACATTTGAAGCATCGGAAAATTTTTGTTGATCAGCTACGTAGTATGAATTGTAAGCATCCACAGCATCCAGCTGTTCATATTTTTTAAGTAAGGAAACCAATAAATTACGAATTTCTATTGCTGTGATACTCGCTTGGTTCGCCAACATTTGATATAAATCACGGTTGATATCGTTGATAATATTTTCTGATAAATTGAGTTTTTCTAAAATAAAATTAATTTTATAGGCATAGAATTGTGTCCCCTCACCACTATGCTTGATTACTGTTAAATCAGGTAACTTCATAAGTTTAATCGTATTGTTCATTACTAAACTATTTCCTCCAGTGCTATTTTTTAAATTGCTATAACTTAAATACTACAACTATTTTTTCAATAAGAATAGGACAAAAAATGTCCTATTTTCGAATTTAATTCAGGAATCCACTGTTTAATAGCCCTAGAAGAATTAAGCCATTATAAAATTTAATCATCTCGTAAAATTATTACAAGAATTAAATATTTGAGTATCTAACTACAATCAAATTGACATATAATTAATACTTATTAATTTAAGTAACAACTAAAAAATATTGTTATAATGGAAGGAAAGGACTTGAACATGTATTCTGATGACTCACTGGTGCTCCATACGGATGCGTACCAAATTAATATGATTTATACTTACTGGAAACAAGGTATTGATCAAAAACCCGTTGTTTTTGAGGCTTATTTCCGTAAAATGCCTTTCAATAATGGCTATGTTATTTTCAGTGGTTTAGAACGAATTGTCAAAATATTAAATCAACTGAAATTTACTGATGACGATATTGATTATTTACAATCATTAGACCTATACGACACTGAATTTTTAACGTACCTTAAAAACTGGCATTTGACTGCAACAATACGTTCGGCTTATGAGGGTGAAGTGATGTTCAACAATGAACCGCTTTTGCAAGTTGAAGGACCTCTGGTCGATGCTCAATTATTGGAAACTTTACTGCTCAATATTATCAACTTTCAGACATTGATTGCTACTAAAGCGGCTCGTATTGCTAGTGTAACAAATGGTGACCCCCTATTAGAGTTTGGTACACGTCGTGCTCAGGAATTGGACGCTGCGCTTTGGGGTACCCGTGCTGCTTTTATTGGTGGCTTTGATGCTACATCTAATGTTCGTGCAGGAAAACTATTCAATATTCCTATTTCTGGCACACATGCTCATGCGCTTGTTCAAGCTTACCACAACGATTATGATGCTTTTCATGCCTACGCAGCAACACATAAAAATGTTGTTTTTCTAGTAGATACATTTGACACACTAAAATCTGGTGTTCCAAACGCTATCAAAGTAGCCCGTGAGTTTGGAGATAAGATTAATTTTCAAGGGGTTCGAATTGATTCAGGTGACATGGCATACCTTTCTAAAAAAGTTCGTATCATGTTAGATGAAGCAGGATTCACGAATGCCAAAATTTATGCATCAAATGATTTAGACGAAAACACCATTTTAAATCTTAAAATTCAGGGTGCAAAAATTGATGTCTGGGGAATTGGCACAAAATTAATCACAGCATATGATCAACCTGCCTTAGGTGCGGTATACAAGATGGTTAGTATCGACGGCGATGACACAATTAAATTGTCAAACAACGTTGAAAAAATCTCAACCCCTGGAAAAAAGCAAGTTTGGCGAATAACAGATAGTAAAGATGGCAAATCTGAAGGTGATTATTTGACTTTCGATGATGAAAATCCTAGCCAATTGGAAACTTTGCACATGTTTGATCCCAATCATCCTGTTATTTCTAAAAACATTAAAAATTTCGATGCACAACCGATGCTACATGATATTTTTGTTGAGGGTGACCTAATTTATGATTTGCCTGATATTACTACAATTAAAAGCTACGCCAAACATTCGTTAAACGATCTATGGGATGAATACAAACGTATACTGAATCCTGAAACCTATCCTGTTGACTTATCTCAAAAGCTATATGATGCTAAAATGAATTTAATTCATGACATTCGAAACAATATACAGGAGATGACCAAATGAGACCTTTACAATCTAAAATAATTGCTGATCTGCACGTTCAGCCCGTTATTGGCCCAAACATTGAAATCAAGCGCTCTGTGAATTTTCTGAAACAATATCTCACTCACAGTGCTTACACCGGTTTAGCTATTGCAGTAAGTGGTGGTCAAGACTCCACACTTGCTGGTAAAATTGGCCAACTTGCTATTGCTGAACTACGAGCAGAAACGAATCAAAAGTTCGAATTTGTTGCGATTAGGCAGCCATACGGTGAACAACAAGATGAAAACGATGCCCAAGATGCACTCAATTTTATCAAACCTGATTTAACAGTAACAACAAATATCAAAGATGCAACCGATGCTCTGGTAGGTTCACTGCGTCTTGGTGGATTAACCGTTGATGACATGAGTCGCGGTTCAATTAAACCAAAAGTACGTATGATTGCCCAGTATGCTGTTGCTCGCGAGCATAATAGTGCCGTTATCGGAACTGATCATGCAGCTGAAGCCGTAGCTGGTTTCTTCACCAAGTATGGTGACGGCGGCACAGACATTAACCCTTTGTGGCGTCTAAATAAACGACAAGGAAGGCAGCTTCTCGAAGCATTACACGCCCCAAAGCATCTATACGACAAAGTACCTACTGCAGATCTTGAGGATGAACGCCCACAGTTGCCTGATGAAGTTGCGCTGGGTGTTAGATACGATGTCATTGACGATTATTTGGAAGGCAAAGATGTTGCAAACACCGATGCCGAACGAATAGAAGAGATGTATCTGACAACGCAACAAAAGCGTCACGAACCAATCACTATTTATGACACTTGGTTCTATTAACTCTAAAATTTGATTGTTATGTTCCCCTATAAACACTTAAAAAAGCCACAATATCATTATATATTGTGGCTTTTTTAGTATTTACTAATTTAAATTATAAGTCAATTTTTCCAACATAATGTAACTGCGGATCGTGAGACATGTCATTAGGATTTGTTCCCAAAACATTGACTGGCACCGGCTCGTTTAGTTCCTTATAGTAAGCAGCCCAAAAGTCAGAAATTTGTTTTCGTCTGTCTCCAAAAAACATTGGTTGTTCACTAAATTTGACAAAGTCTTCAAAGGCTGTCACTACAAACTGTGAACAATAGAAGCTGTTCGTACCTGGCTGAAAAGAAAAGTTATAGGGTTTACCCAAATGCGTTTTAGCGTTAATAATAATTCGCTTCGTATTTTTAACATTTGTGCGGTAAACATCAGCACTTTTATTTTTCTCTAAAAAAAGCTGAAGCGATTGTAAACAAACGCCTGAATCAGCTGTTGCATGAATGACATTTTCTTCGTCGGCTAATATCGCAACATGAACAAAATTTCCCGTTGATTCTGCAATACCCTCATCCAGATCGCTATGTCCATTTTTTACAAAAAGTAAATCTGCTTGTTTTAATTTCATAATCATAGTCTAACACATTTGTTTACCAAAGCTTAATAACAAATAAACAGTACTGAATGAGTAGCATAACGACGCCAATGATTAACCACCCAGAAACTTTTGTTGGAAATAATCGGTGGTAGCTACGGCTTTCACCTTCTTCAAAGCCATGAGAGGTCATAGCCATCGCTAAATTATTTGACCATATTAATGCTTGACTAATGGCTTTAAAATAAAGTTTAGGCGACCAAAAACTCAAGACCTCACCTCGCATCAGCCCCACTGCCCGAATCGTTTTAACTGAATTTATAATTTTGGGAATAAAACTCAATGCACCCAGAATGCCATATACAAAGGTTGCGGACATTTTGACATTTTGTTCAAGAGAACGTAATAATTCGTACAAAACCATAGTCGACATAAATGCCGCACCCATGAATACATAAGCACCTACACGTGTGGTCATTACTAGTGCAAAATGTAATCGTTGTGATTCGTCTCCTGTACCAAAAAAATAAAATGAGGTGAATGATCCGACTGCCGGCAAAATTGATACAATCAATAATCGAGCAAAAGTTTTCAAATGGCTTTTAGTCACTATTAAAATCAAAATACTAACAACAATTAAAAACAGATTGAGATAAACTGATTTTGTGAACGCAATTTCTATCGAAATAAGCAATACTAATAGTAATTTTTGTGTTTCATTCATGAATTAACTACACTTTCATATTTCAAACCATTTTGATCAAAGCGAACATGATAATCAATATATTGAATAATGCCGTGTGTTTGGTGTGAAATCATGATAATACTTTGTTCAAGGTCATTTGATGACTGTTTAATGATTTTCATGACATGTTGAATAGAATTCGTATCCAATCCAGATAATGGCTCATCTAACAGCAAGGTATCGGGTGCAATAATTAACATAATCAGTATTTGTAGCTTTTTTTGTTGGCCACCTGACAATTCGTAAACACTATGCTTTTCAATACCTATTAAATTTAACTTTTGGATGCACTGGTCAACCTTCTCATTTGTCCAATAATCAGCGTGATGGCTATGGGCTCTAGCCTGCTCAACTTCTTCAGAAACGGTAATGTTTAAAAATTGGTCAGCTGCATTTTGAAATACTAAACCAACTTTCCTAGCATATATTTTTTTACGAAGTTTATCGAGTAGCTTCCTTTGATACAACAACGAGCCCTCATAATCGTGTAATCTTGCAAAAGTAAGCAGTAAGCTTGATTTTCCAATACCATTGGGTCCAGTAATTAAGGTGATTTTATCTTTTGCCCACTCAAAACTGCTATTCTTCAATATGGATTGTTTACCGTTGTTTACCGTCACATGTGCCATGCTAAACACAGACTCATTAAATTCATCATTAGTAACAATACTATCATTTACATCTTGTTTAAAAAAAGGAGACCAAGCTGTAGAATCAATACATGCTATATGTCGATTTTCAATACGATATAAATCTGTTATCAGATTTTCGTATCCACTTGTGTCATGATCTGAAACTAAAATACCATGTCCTTGATCAACTAATTTTTTTAACAATACTTGTAACTCATGTCGATGCTCTGGATCAACGGCCGCAAAAGGTTCATCCAATAAAATAATTTCTGCACCCATCGCTAATGTTTCAGCTAAAGCAACCTTTTGCAATTCTCCACCTGACAAGTATGAAAGTTCTCGGTGTCGCAGTGATTCAATTCCTACCTCTGATAAAGCAGAATTAATTCTCTTATCAATTTCCTCGGTAGTTAAAGATAAATTTTCTAATGAAAAAATCAATTCATCTTCTACGCGATCCATGGCAAATTGTTGATCTGGATGCTGAAATAGCATGGCAACTTTTTTAGCGCGATGGTTCGCTTTGATTTGAGCAATTGACTGATGGTTCAAAGACACTTCCTGTGACAATTCGCCGCCATATTTAGGATATAACCCAGCTAAGGCAGTCATCAAAGTTGATTTGCCACATCCAGATGAACCAACTAATAATATAAATTGTTCTGGTCTAATCTCCAGTGAAATATCTTCTAAGATAATTTCATCGTCAAATTTAATATCTAAATGATTGGCCTTTAATTCCGTCATACTTTTATTGACCTTATCGGTTTGTTTTTAATAATTTAGACTTCTCTAGCAAGTTGACAATCCAGTAAACTAATAGACCGGCAAAAAATGCAATTGAAATCCAGCGAACAATAAACAACCCAACTAGCATACCAAAATCAAATTGTAGATATCCATCGTGGAACAATGACCAGATGAATGTCACGCATGTTCCAGTAAATGTTGACAAAATCAAACCCATTTTCCAGCTTTTATATCCTGTCAAAGTAAAACCAAGCTCTGATCCGATACCTTGAACAAATCCAGAAATTAGTGTTGCAACACCCCAATAGCCGCCCAACAAGGCTTCTCCAGTGGCGCCAAGCAATTCACCTATTAATCCCGCACCAACACGTTTCAATAAATAACTAGCCAATGGGGCTGCCATCATCCATGGCCCAATAGTGATTGCAATGGTGTATTGGTGTAACCCAAGCGGAACTAAAACTGCATCAAGTGCTGTGTACACTGGATCCATAATAAAATAAATCACACCAAAGGCAATACCAATCAACGCCATTAAAATGACTTCTCGCAAAGACCATTTCCCTTTTGATCCCGCTGTTACTGTTTCTACTTGTTCCATAAACATCTCTCCTCTTGTTTCGAGGTTGTATGTTTCGATAAAATACCTTTTATAGTATAAGTGTCTATACAAAAAGCCACCAACCACAAAAGAATTTAGTGATTGATGGCATCAAAAAGACATCTTAATCTAACTTATTCTTCCTTCGCAGGTATTAACCTGACAGGTTCAATGGGTATTATCTCAACCTTACGGTACCCCAGATAAAATATTAACTTCGTGAATTAGTATAACCCATTCTAATTTTAAATGCAAAGAAATTTTCTAGCCCATTAGCTACACCATAAAACCATTTGCAATTTTAATTTTTCAATGCTATGCTAATCTCATTAAAAAATATATATGCTGTCCACTAGGGGTGCCTTCTTGGCTGAGATGATATTACTTATCAATCCCTTCGAACCTGATCTAGTCAATACTAGCGTAGGAAAGTGGTATTCTTTTTACAAAAGATACTCTTTTTTGCCTATAGTCAAGAGAGAGTTTTTTTTGTTGGACATGTAAACATTTTAGGAGAAATTATGTTTTCAGAAGAATTGCGCACCCAAGCTGCACCAATTATGACAGCCATTCATGATCACGCATTTGTTCGTGGCATCGCGGACGGTTACGTCCCCCGAGAAGCTTTGATTTTTTACGTTGAACAAGATTTCCAATATCTTAGTGAATTTATCAAAATTTATGCCAATGCCATTACAAAATTAACTGATCGTAATGAAATGAAATTTTTTGCTGATTCAATTGATTTCATTTTAAATAGCGAAATTCATCCCCATCATGTTTTTTGTGACGTTGCCGGCGTCGAATATGAAACATTGCAACACGCCACGCCAACACCTAAAGCATATCTATACGAATCACATATGTATCGTGCGGCTGACACCGGCTCCTTATTAAATATTCTAGCTGCTTTTCAGGCGTGCCCTTGGACCTATAATGAAATTGCAAAAAAACAAGTTCAGGAGAAAGCGAACACAAATGATAACCCATTCAAAAGCTGGATTGATTTTTATGATAATACAGATGATGATCCGGAAGTTTCACTATCTGACAAAATCTTTGAATGGATAGATCGCTTGGCAGAAAATGCAACAACTCAACAACGCCAACAGGCCACACAGTTTTTTCTTAAAAGTTGTGAATTAGAATGGCAGTTCTGGGAACAAGCCTACCACCAAGAAGACTGGCGCTTCAAAGATGTATTAAATCAGGCAAACTCTTTGTAAGGCTATTGATGTAAAGAAGTGAAATTTAATAACACAAAAATGTTGCGTCGTTATTCAATGACGTAACATTTTTGTGTATCCGTGAATTTATTTGTTTGTAGCTTTCAAAAAAGCCAATTTTAATTCAGCATTGTCTTCTGGTGTACCTAACGCAATACGAATCCACTCAGGATTAAGTCGATCGTTGACTTGGAAACCTTGTTCTAATAATTTTTGACCAACTTTTTTCGTTTCGCCAACCTTTATCCAAATAAAATTAGCCTGTGATTCATAAAACTTAAACTTATTTTTAGTCAAAAAATCTTGGAACTTTTGGCGCTCTACTTGAAAACGTTGGACATTTTTCTGCAAGTACTCTTGATCTAATACAGCAGCCGTGCCACCAGCAATCTGATAGGTTGATAAATTATACGGTAAACGAACTGCTTGCATCGCACTATAAAGGGGATCTTGCATAATGCCATATCCAACACGTAAATTAGCTAGACCGTATGCCTTTGATAAGGTACGTAGCACAACCAAGTTTGTGTACTCAGCTACCAAAGGTGCCACGGTAGCATCAGGTTCATCTACAAAATCATAGTAGGCTTCGTCCACTACTAACGTAATATTTGCTGGCAGCTTGTCCAAAAAGCGCTTAATGGAGCTGGTTGTTTCGAATACCCCTGTTGGATTGTTGGGGTTAGCTATCCATACCATAGCAGTTTTATCATCAATAGCATCTAAAATCGCATCAAAATCAACATTCCCGTTATCAACATTAACGGGTATTTTTTTTGTTGTAGACTGTTCGATTTGTGCATGCATCGCATATTCACCAAATGTCGGATTGGGAATAATAATATTTGATCCTGGTTCCAACACAACACGAGTCAACAGCTCAATCAATTCATCTGCGCCAGCACCAAACACCAAATGTTGTGGGTCAACATGATTTAACTTAGCTACCGCTTCACGTAGTTCTGTCGCTTGTCCATCTGGATAATAACCTAAAATATCATCGGAAACAGCACGTACAGCTTGAGCAACTTTGGGTGATGGACCATACACAGATTCATTGGCTGATAAGCGGGCTAAATGTTGCAATCCATACTTTGCTTTTACAGTTTCTACCGGTAATTCTGCTTGATAAGCTGCTAAAGCTTTAACTGTCTTTTTCATTTTTCTTATCTCCTCGCCAATCAGCGCGTTCATGCAATAATGATTTTTTTCCTAAGCGTGAACCTAATTCATCTTTAATATCATCTAAACTGACACCCTTTTCAACTAATAAGACCATTAAATGAAACAATAAATCTGAAGTTTCATAAATTAGCTCTTCATTATTATTTTTGGCGCCGAGAATTACTTCCGTGCTTTCTTCTCCCACTTTTTTTAGAATTTTATCTAATCCTTTTTGATATAGATAATCAGTATAGGATCCTGTTTGGGGATTTTGTTTGCGCTCAAGTGCTTGTTCATAAAGTTCTTCAATTGTTTGTTGTGGCATCATTTCTCCTTTTAGTGTGGTATTTACTCTTTTGGAAAATAACCATCAGTCCATTTATTTGCAATGGTTGCTTGATTAGCATCTGCTAAACCTTCACCTTTTATCGTGTTAAAAAAACATGAGTAAGCATTAGTATGACAGGCTGGCCCTGCAGGATTCACATGAATTAGCAGAGTATCTAAATCACAATCTAATGTCATGCTAACGACCTGTTGTATGTTACCCGAAGTCTCCCCTTTATGCCACAATTCTTGTCGCTCACGAGACCAAAACCAAGTTTGCCCAGTACTTTTGGTTAATGAATAACTTTCTTTGTTCATATAGCCTAGCATCAAAAATGCCTTTGTTTCCGCGTCGACAATGACAGCAGGGATCAAACCATTTTGACTTTGCTTGTTGAAATCCGGTTCAGTTCCAATCATATGCGTATCTCCACACCATCATCTTTCAGTGTTCGTTTCAAATTTGGTATTTTAATTTCACCAAAATGAAATACTGAAGCAGCTAGTGCTGCGTCAATTTTAGTTTTCTCAAATAAATTAACGAAATCTTGTGTTGAACCAGCACCACCCGAGGCTACTACTGGTACATTCACAGCATCTGCTAGTTGATCATAGAGTTGAATATCGTACCCTTTTTTTGTTCCATCGGCATCCATACTTGTTACTAGCAATTCGCCAGCCCCACGAGCGACTAATTCAAAGGCCCATTCAATAGCATCAAGACTTGTAGGCTTAGATCCGCCAGAAACGTAGACCCGATAAATACCAGCCGACTCATCCCATTTAGCATCAATTGCGCCGACGATAGCTTGCGAGCCAAATATTTTAGCCCCGTCCGTAATTAGCGCTGGGTTCTTTACTGCTTCAGAGTTAACAAATATTTTATCAGCTCCCGCTTTAATTAAACGACCCATGTCTTCTGTCGTTCGAATACCGCCGCCAACGGTCAAGGGGATGAATACTTCCCTGGAAACAGCATCAACGACTGACATGATGGTATCCCGCTCTTCCAAAGTTGCTGTAATGTCTAAAAACACTAGCTCATCAGCGCCAGCAGCCTGATAGGCTTTCGCTGATTCAACGGGATCACCTACTTCACGTAAATTGACAAAATTAACCCCTTTAACTACTCTACCATTCTTAATGTCTAATGCTGGAACAATTCGTTTGGCTAAAGTCATCCATCCACCTCCTTTAATTGAGCTAGTGTCACATCTCCATCATAAAGTGCTCGGCCAACAATAATATCGTGAATACCGCTTGCTTGTAAATCTGTAACGTTTTTAATATTGGCAATACCCCCACTAGCTATAATATTGCTTTTAGGAAATTTATTTTGTAAACGTGATAATAGCTCAATGTTAGGACCTGATAGGGTCCCATCTCTGGCGATATCGGTGACAACAAAATTCGAAACACCTACTGATAACATAGCTTCAACAATATCATCAAAACTCGTATCAGAATTTTCAAGCCAACCTTGTGTGGCAACTTTTTCATCACGGCCGTCAACACCAACAACAATTTTATCGGAGCCATACTTTGCAACCGCTGTTCGCACAAGTTCCGGATGAGTCAAAGCTGCTGATCCAATAATCACACGATTAATGCCTATATTTAAGTATTGGTTAACCTGTTCAAGAGTCCGGATACCGCCACCAAGTTCAATAAACAAGTTTGTTTGTTCTCGCAAAGATTGAATAACATTTAGATTAACTGGTTTTCCTTCCTTTGCACCATCTAAATCAACCAGGTGTAAATGCTTTAAACCTGCGCTTTCAATTTGTTTTGCCTGTTTCAATGGATCTGGGTTAATTGTGGTTTCTTTTTCATAATCCCCTTGATAAAGGCGAACTGATTGACCATTTAATAAATCAATTGCTGGAAAAATCATACGTTTTCTACCATTTCCTTAAAGTTTTGCCAAATCTCTAATCCATCTTGTCCAGATTTTTCTGGATGAAATTGGGCACCAATCACATTTTTGTTAACCACAACACTTGGTACATCAACTTTTCCATAATTAACAGTTGCCGCAATATATTTTGAATCCGTTACCGCATAATAGCTATGTACAAAGTAAGTATATTTATCATTCATTGTTCGAGTGATTTGGTTGATTTGGCTCACTTTGTTCTGATTCCAGCCCATTTGCGGTACTTTATAATTCTCTTGTTTAGGTAATTCAACCACTTGCCCGGGAATTAGCCCAAGACCTCTCGTTTCACCAAATTCAGTTGATGAGTCAAAAAGTAACTGCATCCCTAAGCAAACACCCAACAATGGTTTACCGCTATTTGAAAACTGTTTTATTGGTTCAACCAAATTACGTTCTCGAAGTTTATCCATTGCTGAGGCAAAAGCGCCAACTCCTGGCACTACCAGACCATCAGCGGCAGCAATCTCGGCAGGATCTTGAGAAACTTTGGCATTTAATCCTGTATATTCAATTGCTTTCATGACATTTCTAATATTACCCGCGCCATAGTCTACGATAATAATCGCCATATATTTCTCCTTTGTATTATACGATTTAACTTCACAAAATCATCTAATATTTTAAATTCGCCCCTTGGTGGAATTAACCCCTTTAATTTCCGGATTGATAGTAATTGCTTGGCGCATTGCACGACCAACAGCTTTGAACATACTTTCAATTTTATGATGTGTATTTCGACCATATAGGACTTCAATATGAACATTGGCTCTTGCTTGATCAGCAAAGCCTTGCCAAAAATCTTCGACAACCTCTGTCTCAAAAGTGCCCAATGTTGGTGCAGTAAGTTCGGCATGCAAAACTAGGTAGGAACGCCCCGATAAATCAATCACTGCGCGGGTTAGTGTTTCGTCCATAGGGACAAATTGGGCACCGTAACGTTCAATTCCAACTTTATCACCCAAAGCTTGGGTAAATGCTTCTCCTAGCACAATACCAATATCTTCAGTCGTATGATGACTATCAACTTGTAAGTCACCCTTCACATCAACTTGTAAACCAAAGCGGCCATGTTTAGCAAACAAAGTTAACATATGATCGATGTAACCAATGCCGGTGTCAACTTTAATCGGTGTTTGTTCGTCAAGATCTAAAGTCAATTCAATTTGTGTTTCAAAAGTATCTCTCTTTATTGTTGCAGTTCTGGACATATTATTTTTCTCGACTTTCAATTGCTCGGGCGTGCGCTTCTAATCCTTCTTCACGTGCTAATACTGTGACGTCAGCCGAATCAGCCAATAATGCTTCAGCAGAATATTGTAAATACTGAATGCGCTTTTGGAAATCCCAAACACCTAGCGGTGAACTAAATCGTGCTGTACCACCTGTTGGCAAAATGTGGTTTGGACCGGCTAAATAATCACCAAGTGGTTCAGAAGCATACTTCCCTAAGAACACTGACCCAGCATTTTTAATTTTAGAAATATAATCATACGCATTTTCTAATTGTATTTCCAAGTGTTCAGGTGCTACAGCGTTCATCAGATCAATCATTAAATCAATCGTATCAACCAAATATATGAAACCATTGTTTTCAATTGCTTGACGCGCAATAGCTTCACGAGGCAAGACTTTAAGTTGGTCTTCGACCTCCTTTGAAACTGCTGTTGCTAATTTTTCAGAATTAGTGATCAAAATTGCACGTGCATTAACGTCGTGTTCTGCTTGTGAGAGTAAGTCTGCTGCTACATCCTTCGCACTTGCTGAATCATCAGCTAAAATCCCGATTTCTGATGGTCCTGCAATCATATCAATATCTACTTGACCATATACGTCACGCTTAGCCGTCGCTACATAGGCATTACCCGGTCCAGTAATTTTATCTACCTGTGGAATAGATTCAGTTCCATATGCTAAAGCGGCAATTGCTTGAGCCCCTCCAACTTGATAAATGCGATCCACCCCTGCTATTTTAGCAGCAGCTAAGACAGCTTGGTTTAAACCATTTTTTTGCGGTGGTGTAACCATAATAATATTTTCAACACCAGCAATTTTAGCAGGAATAGCATTCATCAAAACAGACGAAGGATAAGCTGCAGTACCTCCGGGTACGTAAATGCCAACAGCTGATAGTGGTGTCACCTTTGTTCCACGAATCACACCATTACTGGGATTATCTTCAAAGGATTCACCAATCTCTAATTTGTGAAAGCTTCGAATGTTATCTGCAGCTTTTTCTAGTGCTTTAATGACGGCTGGATTAACCTGATTAAAGGCTTCTTCAATCTGACTATCGGTCACCTTTAAGTTATCTAAAGTGACACCATCAAATTTTTCTCCATATTCTTTCAAAGCTTCATCGCCGTTTGCGCGAACATTTTTAATAATATCAGTTACACGAGCCTCTACTTGCGGATCAACCGTCTTCTCTGTTTGCTGACGAATACGAGCTTTAATTGCTTCCAGTGATTCATTTTTAATAATATTCATTGTTCTTCTTCTTTCAAAATATTAACAAGGTTATTGATTACTTTCGTAAGCTCTAATTGAAAACGCAGTAAGGCGCCAGCACGAACGAGCATGTGGGTAGCTACTGGGCCAACCGCATCATAAACCTGCAGATGATTTTCGCGCAGTGTGTTTCCTGTTTGTGTGATATCAATGATAGCATCCGATAGACCAGTGAGTGGTCCAAGTTCAACAGAACCTTCTAACTTAATTAATTCGACATCTTCCCCACGATTACTAAAGTACTCGGTCGCAATTTTGGGATATTTCGTGGCAATTCGCTTTCGCGTTGGCGTATCAAGATTAAAACCTTCTGGCGCAGCGACAACGAATTCTGCTTTGCCTGTCTGCAAATTAAGCACATCGTAATGATTTTGTACCTGCTCAGCTATCGTGTCAGAGCCAACAATACCGACATCACCAATGCCACGATCAAGATATTTAACGACATCACTCGGTTTTACCAAAATAAAGCGATATTTTCCGTCAGTACTATCAAATATTAATTTACGTGCTGGATTTTCTAATAACGAAGTATCAATACCAGCCGCTTTCAATAATGGTCGTGCATCTTTTTCAACACGTCCCTTGCCAAGTACCATCACAATAGGTTCTTGTGGTTTCATTTCCTCAGGCTTACGTCGCCAGTCAGCTAAAATTGTTTCAATATTTAATCCCATACCAACCGCCGGTAATGATTTATTCTGGAAGTTTTCTAACAAACGATCATAACGACCGCCGCTAAATAAATATCGACCTAAACTTGGAACAAAACCACGTATAATTGTGCCCGTATAATATGGTTGCGGTGAAGCCGCTGCCAAATCAACCGTAACTGCAACTGCTGGATAATGTTTGTGCGTATATTCTGCTAATTTCAACCAATCATTGATAATATCATTAACTGCCGGTATTTCTTGCAGTTGCCACATCACTGTTTCGCCATCTTCACCAAATGCTAAAGGCCAACCAGCCAACCCTTCCGGGAAATCAGGAATAGTGGCCCGAAGTTCCTCAAAGACCGATACATTTTTTTGCTCAATAGCTTGCTTCATACGTTGTCGCAAGTCTTGATCTAATTGCAAATTTTCTAAAACCACATCAATAAAACGGGCATCACTCAAAACCACTTGTACATCCACAATCCCAAACTCTTGCGCAAATTTAAGCATCGTGTCTAGTGCTTGAATTTCCGCTTCAAAACTTTGATCACCAATCAGTTCAATGCCGGCCTGCGTTTCTTGATTGTAATCACCCGACAAGCTGTCGGTTCGCCTAAAGACATCCCCTATATAATAAAGTCTAGACATACTATTTTGTTGTCGATTGGCTGATAAAAAACGCGCAATGGGCAAGGTCAGATCTGGACGTAAAACTAAATTTTCTCCAACCTGATCAAACAAACGAAAAACATTCTTGTTTTGATATTTATCAAATGTACTCTCGCGCTCGATTAATGGTGTATTAATCGGTGTAAAATCAGTATCATTTAAGATTGTAGTTATCATCTGTGAAATTTTCTGTTTTTGTTGTAATTTTTCACCAAATTCGTCTCGCGAACCGGCCGCTAATACTTTATCGTTCATGTTCATCTCCTAGATGCCATATAATAAAAAGACGCCCTCACAAACTAATATTTTAGTTTGCAAGGACGTCTTCACGTGTTCCCACCTTGATTTCAATTTTACTTACGTAAAAAAGCTCAATAACCTACTAACGCAGGCTTATTCGGTATCGGGAATTTCCGGAATGGCTTTTTAACCATTCAGCTCGTTGGTGTGTTTTCATTAATTATGCTGGCGCTCATCTCAATGCGTTAGCTTGAGCACTTCCTGTACAACACGGTAATTAACTACTTTTTCAACTTCAGCTAAATTTATTATTAAGTTATTTTCATTTTACATCAATTATTATATATGTCAATACTTATTTTTATATAATAAAACATGCATTCTCATATCATTTTATCCTTCAATAACTATCTTGCCCCTTCCTGTCTTCTTAGACTGATAAACTAGGTCGTCAGCAATATCAAAAGTTATCTTTAAATTAAACTTATAATTTTTTGAAAAACTTACACCAGCCGAGAAACTCATCAAGTGATTTTGATCTCCTAGAGGCAGTTTACTCAGCTCAAGTTGCATACTTTTTAAGAACTTTCCGATATCAGAAAAATTATTGGGATCAAACATCCAAACAAATTCCTCACCGCCATAGCGATAAATTCCTAAATCTTTTGAATTTAGTTTGTAGGCTAGGCGCTCTCTCAAAAATAAAGAAAATTCCTGTAAAACTTTATTTCCAGCTTCATGTCCGTAGGTATCATTAACATTTTTAAAATAATCCAGATCAATAACTGCAATGCCAGTATTTGTCTGTTTGTCAGGACCTAACAAGATATCTTGTTCAAATTTTTTATAATTAAAAAAACCTGTTAATTTATCGAAAATAACTTCTTTCTGCAGTTGAATATTCTTATTTTGCAAATTAGTAACTTGAAAATACACTTTTCGAGTTATTAAAATCGTGATAATAGCTACAGTGGCACGAATTATCCAATTCGTTGGTTGATTGAAGATACTATATATCACAACATGGGGAATGAAGGGAGCAAAAAAAAGACTAGTGGCCACAATAAATATTTCAGAAAGAATCATTGAGAGTGTTTGATTAGAAACATATTTATCAAATACTTTCATATAAAATATAGCCATTCCAGCTACTACTAGTGAAGCCAAAACATTAACAGTTGTTAAGTGACCATCCACAAATAGCATGTATAACATTCTTACAAAGGGTGTAATAATAACCAAAAGAATGGCTTGCTTTTTATCAACCAAGTAAAAAATTAAAAGTGCGAGTAAATATTCATGTGCTACAACACCAATAAAATGATAAGAAACTGACATTGATGTATAAAGCATAGCAACATATATTATTGGTTTTATCCATTGTTCATAACGACTACCGGAATTGCTATACATTAAAAATTGCATACTAATTAACGTAGAAATAGCTAAATTCATTATAACCAACATCAACAATAGATAACTAAACAAATAGGTTAACATTTTTGTGCCTCGATCATATCCTCTCTAGGTTTACCAAAAAACCAACCTTGCTGATAAATGATACCCATTTTTTGTAGTAATATTTGAGTATCAACATTTTCAACACCTTCGAAAACAAAGGCCAAATTATTTTTTTTGGCTAAATTATCCCATTCTTTCAAAAATGAAATACTGATTTGGCAAGAATCCTCTTTAAAATGTGGCCAAGCAAACTTAATACCATCAACTAAATTGACATTGTCCTGTACGTGTGACAAGGTATTCCGACCTGTACCAATATCATCAACAAAAATTCTATACCCCATTTTTTTGATTTTCTTGACAGCATCCAGTAAATAATTGCTGCCATTAGTTGCATAGGATCTTTCTGTCAGTTCAACAATAATATTGGGTGCCCAAGTATGCATTCTTTCGAAGAATTCATGTGTTTGTGGTGATTTAAATTGTATTATTTCAAAATTAATTGAAAGTTTAGTACAAGGATTTTCTTGTAATATTTCCTTTAATTGTTTTTCAAAAAAAGAAAGCACAATTTGATTTCCTGATTGACTTTTGATTAAGTCGAAAAATATTTCTCCAGGAAATTGCCTTGTTTTCTTAGAACGTAATAATATTTCGTAAAACGCGATCTTATCTTTTTGTTTACCAGAAATTTTAACAACTGGCTGCATCACAAAATAAAAATCTTTAATAACTCCCAGTTGCTCGTGATGCTCAGTCATAGTTGCTCTCCACTATTTATCAAGTTTTTGTTTTTTCGTTTTATCATCAAAAATTCTATAGTTTTCTAACACACTTATGTCTACTAATCCCCTATTTTTTATCTACAATCAATTCTTTCATTTCATCATAATATAATCCTAGAGCGTTCACTTCGTGCGCATCGGAACCATAAACCAGCTCAATACCTATTTTTTTTGCTTGCTCAGCAATATCAAATGTAGGGTAACTTTCACCATTGTATGGCTTACTAAAACCAGCCGCATTAAAATCTAACTGATAATTTTTTTGCTTAATAATTGCTAACAATTCAGTAATCTGTTGCTTGATAGATTCGTCAAACTTTGGCAAATGTAATAGTTTTTGGTATTTTCGAATGAGCGTAATATGTCCAATTCGCACAGGCACTTTTAGCCCAGTATCAAAGTTTACACTTTGGATAACTGCGTCATAATAACGTTTAAATAATATTTGAGGATTACGACACTCGTCACTAAAATATGCTGACAATGTATCTGGCTCGTAATCAATAGGTGCAACATTTCCCTCATTGTTAGGTAAAAAATGCACAGATAAAACAATTTCATCAATCCAATTAGATTCTCTCTGTAAAAATGAATGTATGTCAGTTTCATATACTTTTAGATAGTCTACTTCAAAACCAGATTTGATGTTTATTTTATCTTTAAACTTTTCTTTCACTCGCTCAACTTCAGATTTATAAAATGTTAACTCATCAATTGCCATAGCAGAATTATCACGTGCATCGTCAGGACCAACAAATTCTTCTAAAAATTGTTGTGGCAACGGTGCGTGCTCTGTAACAACATATTCAGTAAATCCCAAATCAATAGCTCGTTCAATATACATATCAAGCTGCTCTGTGCTGCCGTGATGAGAAAACTGTGTATGAGTATGTCCGTCTTTTTTTATCATTATAATCACCTTATTTTCTACTATAACAAAAAAACACACGCCAAGTGTGTTAAACGTTTTCTAATATTGTTTTTAAGACGCCATCATGCTGATTATCGGCTACAGAAATATCGAAATCATGTTTAAATAATTCCGGGTCACTATTAGTCATCGCAACCGGATGCCCAACATATTCCAACATCTCCATGTCATTCAATCCATCGCCAAATGCCATAATATCTTTCGCATCAACATGCAATGCATCAGCAATATACTTTAGTGCATTGGCTTTGTTTACATCAGCATTAACAATATCAATCGCACCGTACCCCGAAGTAGTGACATGGACAACTTTACCTAAAATGGATTTGAGATCATTCATATAAGCTACTTCATTATGAGATAAAACAATTGTTGACTTCAAAATCGGTTCGACTACATCATCAATGCTGTCAACTAATGTTAAGTTTTCAAAATATTCTGAGGAAATTTTGAAGGTGTCACCAATTGCTGCCTGTGATTTTAACATGTATGTAGTTGATTGTCCATTAAACGCCAATCCCACCGCAACATCATCGAGATATTTTTCAGTTACAGAAAAAATAGTTTTCAATGCTTCCTTGGGCAAAAATTTGACATTTTGCACTTCACCATCTAACATCACCTCAGCACCATTATTGGCGATGATTTGATACTCACCTTCAAAGTTTTTGAAGTACTCTAAAACTTTTTGCAAATGATTACCAGTCGCTACAATGAACTGCATGTTTTGTGCTTTCATTTTTTGCAACACTTCTCGAAAGAGTGGTTCATTAATTGTTTTATCATCTCGTAAAAAAGTTGCGTCTAGATCTGATGCTATAAGTTTAAGTGTCATTATCGATTCCTTTATACATAAACGGTCTAATACGAACAAACATTAGATATATTGAAAATAAAAGTATATTATCGTTGAACCCACCACCACAATAATTTTATGAGTCCGAAGACAAAAACGCCTGCCACCAGTGGCCAAAAAACAGCAAAGAAAACTGATACAAATGAAAAATGAGAAATATTAAGTAAATTTGATCCAAGTAACACGACAAATACAAAAACTGGTAAAATACGTTCCATACTTTTCATTACTTACGTCCACGTTTCTTTTTAGCCTTTTGCAGCCGACGTGCAGCTTGTTTTACAGCAAAGTTTTGCATTTTCTGTCCTAAGTTTCCTTTGGGCATTCCACCATTCATGCCACCCATCATTGAGGACATATCCATGCCTGAACCACTCATCATTTTATCAATGCCACCAAAGTTCCCATTAGTTGCTTGATTCATCATTTTACGCATTTGATCAAATTGCTTGATCATACGATTAACCTCAACAATTGGCCGACCAGCACCAGCCGCCAAACGACGACGACGAGAAGGGTTGATTAAATCAGGATTCTCTCGTTCTTCAGGTGTCATTGAGCCAACTATTGCTTCTAAATGAGCGAATTGTTTAGCATCAAGATTAACATTAGCTAAAGCTGGATTATTTGCCATTCCCGGAATCATCTTTAACAAATCTTCCATTGGCCCCATGCTCTGTACTTGTTTTAATTGTGCAACAAAGTCATTAAAGTCAAAGGTATTTTGACGCATTTTTTCGAGCTGTTTAGTTTGCTCTTCTTCGTCAAAATCACGTTGTGCTTTTTCAATCAACGTTAAGACATCGCCCATGCCCAAAATACGCGAAGCCATACGATCAGGATAGAACACATCTAAATCAGTAGGCTTTTCACCTTGACCAACAAATTTAATTGGTTTTCCAGTGACATCTCGAATGGACAATGCCGCACCGCCACGCGTATCACCATCTAACTTTGTTAGAACAACACCCGTTAAATCAAGTGAAGCAGAGAAACCTTTGGCCGTTTCCGCTGCGTTCTGCCCAGTCATGGCATCAACTGTCAATAATATTTCATCAGGATCAGCAATTTCTGCAATATCTTTTAATTCTTGCATCAATTCTTCATCAATTTGAAGACGTCCAGCTGTATCGATGAATACATAATCATTTTTATTCTCAGCAGCCTTCTCTAATCCAGCTCGAACAATGTCACGTGGGTTGACGTCTGTGCCCATTGAAAAAACTGGAATATCTAAGTCACGACCAAGTATTTCTAATTGATCAATCGCAGCAGGACGATAAATATCTGCAGCGATTAATAATGGTCGGGCATTATTTTCATTTTTGAGTTTGTAGGCCAGTTTGGCAACAGTTGTAGTTTTACCAGCACCTTGCAAACCAGCCATCATAATGATTGTTGGTATTTTTGGTGACTTATTTAACGGCACCGCTTCTTCACCCATTGTTGCAGTCAATTCATCGTTGACAATCTTAACAATTTGTTGTGCTGGATTCAAACCCTCCATGATATCAGTGCCACTTGCTTTTTCGCGCACATTGGCCACAAATTTTTTCACTGTGTCATAATTAACATCGGCCTCTAATAAGGCCAACCGGATTTCCCGCATTGTTGCGCGCAAATCCTCTTCACTAACACGGCCATGTCCTGTCAGATTTTTAATTGCCTTTGATAGGCGTTCTGTTAGATTTTCAAATGCCATAGGTTATTAAACTGTACACACTATTTTGTGCACATTTCCCTTCTAGTTATCAATTTCCGTCGTTAAAAGCTTCTGTACCAATAATTTTAACACATTATCATCTGGATAATGTGTCTCGATATATTGTTCAACATCCTTTTCTAATGCCTGTCGCTTTGCAAAATCGACTTGCAAATGAAGGATGTTTTCGTATTTTTCAAGTTGTTCAATAGCTCGATTGATATTATCTGATACTGCTTGGCGACTAACGGTCTCCGCTTCAGCGATTTCAACAATAGAGTAATCATCTTCAAAATAGTAACGTAAATAAGCTTGTTGCTTATCCGTCAACAATTTTTCATAGAAACCAAATAGTTCGTTGATATGAGTCTTCTTTGCTAAATTCATGATTCAACCAATTCCTTGAATAGCCCATAAACGAATTCTTCAGGCTTGAATTCACGCAAGTCACTAGCTTTTTCACCAAAACCAATCCATTTAACCGGTAAGTGCATTTCATTACGAATGGCAAAAACAATACCGCCCTTAGCTGTACCATCCATTTTTGTCAACACAATACCACTGACATCAGATGAATTTTTGAACAATTTTGCCTGTTGCAATGCATTCTGACCGGTTGTTGCATCAAGAACCAACAAAACTTCGTGCGGTGCTTCAGGAATTTCACGCTGAATAATGCGTTTCATTTTTTCTAGTTCTTGCATTAAATTAACATTATTTTGCAATCGACCTGCCGTGTCAACAAATAAAACATCATAATTTTCATCGCGAGCTTTTTCAACTGCTGCAAAGACAACAGAAGCAGGATCCGCTTTTTCTTTACCAGCAACAACGGGTACATGCGCACGTTCACCCCATTCTTGCAATTGTTTGGTAGCACCAGCACGAAATGTGTCCGCTGCGGCTAACAAAACAGACTTACCTGCTTTTTGATACTTACTTGCCAATTTACCGATCGTTGTTGTTTTACCAACACCATTCACTCCCACAAATAGAATAACTGTTGTTTGTCCTTTGGGTGCAAAATTCATTGTGGCATCTTCATTTATACCGTCGGCCTCATACAAATCAACCATTTTTTTAATGATGACATCGCGAACGTCTTCTTTACGCTTCGCATTTTTTAATTTCACTTCTTCTCGAAGTTCGTCACTAATCTTTATAGCCATATCAAAGCCAACGTCCGCACCAACTAAAGTTTCTTCCAAGTCTTCGAAGAAATTTTCATCCACCGAACGGAAATTAGCCAAAAATCGGTTAAATCTATCTGCAAAGCCAGTACGTGACTTTTTCAATCCTGCATCGTAAATTTGTTGCTCAGTTGTTTCTGTTTCTGTTTCTGTTTCTGTTTCTGTTTCTGTTTCTGTTTCTGTTTCTGTTTCTGTTTCTGTTTCTGTTTCTGTTTCTGTTTCTGTTTCTGTTTCTGTTTCTGTTTCTGTTTCTGTTTCTGTTTCTGTTAATTGTGGGGTACTGATTTTTTGTTTGTCAAGCGCCTCTTGCCAAATCTTGGCTTCATCTTCGTTAACTAAACCAACTTGTTCCATCATCGGTTGCGTCACGGCTGACGTATTTTCAGATACAGCAGTACTTTGCTCATCCTCAGAAGCATCACTATTAGATTCAGATTCACTCAAAATTTCAGTGGATTCTGACGCAGACTCCTGCTCAACCGTTTCATTTTTCTTTTTACGGAAAATATCAAATAATCCCATTTATTTTTCTCCTAATCCAAGTAATACACGCTTCTGAGCATATAGCTGTTTCTTAAACAAATTATACAATTATGAAACTGCTTCTTCCATTCGATCTAAATCAACTGAGACCATTTTTGACACGCCAGCTTCTTGCATCGTCACACCATATAACAAATTAGCATTCACCATCGTCCCCTTACGGTGCGTAATAACGATAAATTGTGTATCACCAGCAAATTCACGTAAATATCTAGCAAAACGCGCCACATTTGCTTCATCCAACGCAGCTTCGGCTTCATCAAGCACAACAAAAGGAACAGGGCGAACGTGCAAAATAGCAAATAACAGCGTAATCGCAGTCAATGCTTTTTCACCACCAGACAACAAACTCATTTGCTGGAACTTTTTACCAGGAGGTTGCGCTGTTATATCAATACCGGTTGTTAATAAATGGGCTGGATCTGTTAAGCTAATTTCTGCACGACCACCGCCAAACATTTTGGCATAAATATCTGAAAAATGTGCCGCAACTGCATCAAAAGTCTTTTTAAAACGAACTTGTACTTCCTTGTCCATTTCATCAATTGTTTGTAGCAGCGTTTCTTTAGCTGAGTTCAAATCATCGCGTTGTTTTGTCAAAAATTCAAATCGTGTTTTTACAGACTCATACTCTTCAATAGCTCCAATGTTAACATTGCCAATTTCATCTAAACTACGTTTAACTAAGCGCAACTGTTCGGTAATATTTTGGAAATCCATGTCAGCAACTTTTTGGTACAAAGCTTCCACATCGCCAACATCGTACTGCGTCAGTAATTGCGTTTGCAGATTTTCTATCTGTGTCTGCAAACGAGCCAAGTGCGCTGCAGACTGACTTTGTGATCCAATAAGCGTTCTCAAAGTCTCCTGTTGCGTTGCAAATTGCTCTTCCAAATCCGTGATGCTGTTCGTCAAAGCCACGATTTGTGTATTAATATTGTCATACTTTTCTTGTGTGGCATCAAGTTGATGCGACATATCATCAATTATACTTTGATTAGCTACATTACCTTGCGCTATAGCCAATTGTTTTTGCAGATTTTTTAAGTTTTCTTCTACAGTACTATGCTCTCTCTGTAGTTCATTACGTTGATTCTGTAATAAACTCAACTGGCCATTAATACTGTCAAGCTGAGCACCAACTGTTGCAAACTGAGTTTGCAACGTGGCTTTTTCTTCATTTGTTGATTGTGATTTTATTGAAGCTGTCTCTAAGTCATGAGCTAATTTGGCAGTCAGCTGTTCTTGATCCAGTTTTTGTTGTTCAATATTTTCGATTTTAGTACTAAACTCTACTATGCGATTTTTCAGTTCTAGTTGTTGTTCGCTTACTTCTTTCAATTCATATTCAATAGCTTGCACGGCTCTTTTTTGTTGCTTTATAGCATCCTGTTGCCGCGATAACTCATAATCAATTTTTTTAGTATCATTTTGAGCTGCTCGCAATGATTCTTGTGCCAAAAGTAGTTTTTCTTGTAACTGTTCACCAGTTGAACGTTTCAACTGCAGTGTTTCTTCTAATGTTCTTGCTTGAACAGATAATTCATCTGCACGTTCACTTAATTCAGCAATATCAGATTGACGACTCAATAAGGTTGCGCCACGTTTTTGAGTTGCGCCACCTGTCATAGAACCACCAGCATTAACAACTTGGCCACTTAGACTTACCACGCGAAAACGAAAATGTCCACGTTTGGCAATTTCAGTTGCTTGATTTAAATTTTCCGCCAAAACGGTTGTCCCTAATATGTTGGCTTTAATAGCAGACATTTCCTCAGGCATATCAATCAAATTCGCGGCAACTCCTATAAAACCATCCATGTGTTGCACTGCTTCCAGACCGCTTAAGTGACGTGATTTGATGGTATCCATTGGTAAAATTGTAACACGTCCCGCCCGGTTTTTTGTTAAATAAGAAATAACCTGCTTGGCCGTTGATGTATTATCTACTACAACCTGTTGTAACACACCACCTAATACGGTTTCAATTGCCAAAGCATAACGACTGGGAACGGTCATTAATTCAGCAATAACCCCTTTAATACCACTAAATTTTTCTAAAGTTTGTGGCTTCATCAGCGCGCGAACACCTTGATAAAAGCCAGCATACTCGTCTAATGAATTGAGTGCATCGCGATGACTACGTGCCTTGTTTAATTCATCTAATACCTTGTACCAATTTTGCTCTGTGGACTTATATATTTTTGCTGCATTACCAATGTCTTTCTTTAAATCTGCTACATTTTTTTCAAGTTCTGTAATGTTTACATCATTATGATCACTATTTGGTACTTTTTTGTTAAACGTTCTTTGAATAGCTGTTAACTCTTTGTTTTCATTATCAAGACGGACTGACAACACTTTTTGACGACTTTCTAGCTGCTGTAATAGCTTTTCGTCATTTTTTTGCGTGTTATGCAGTGTAGCTATATCCTGCATTGTTTGAATATAATGATGTCGATTTACTTCAATTTTGCTTTGTATTTCACGTTGTAACTCAACTTGTACACTTGTATCGAATTGTCCCAGACTAATTTTTAGTTGTTGGTATTGTTTTTGTAACCCATCATTTTGTTTTTCTACTTGGCTAATTTGTTCATCTAATTTCCGAACACGATTTTGTAAATCAAACTCTTGTTTTTTAGCACTTTCAACATCTCTATTTAGCGTTGAAATTTGCTGTGCTCCTAAATTTTTAGCGCCAATCAAACGTTCACGTTTTTGAGTACACTCTAGAATTGTAGCCTGTAAGCTATCTCGTGACAATTGTGCACTAACACGTTCTTGACGTTTGTCCAATAATTTTTTATTGACAACATCTAGTGCTAGCTTCGTCTGGTTAACACGTTTGTCATGTGTTTCTACTTGTTTGGTCGTTGATGATATTTGACCATTAAGATCATGAATTGACCATGCCAATCGCGCCTTGTCTAACGTATCAAAACGTTCTTTTTGAGCTAAATAATCTGTTGCTTCTGCCGCCTGCTCCGCTAATGGATCAATTCGACTTTCAATCTCATGAATAATATCTGCCACACGTGACAAATTATCACTTGTCTGGGTTAATTCTTTTTGCGCCTTTTCTTTATTTTGCTTGTATTTATACACGCCGGCGACTTCTTCAATAATGCCGCGTCGATCTTCAGGTTTTGCATTGAAAATACTTTCAACTCGTCCTTGGGATATTATTGAAAAACTTTCACGTCCCAAACCAGTATCCATAAACAATTCATGAATATCTCTCAACCGGCTCTCAACACCATTAATTAAATAGGAACTTTCACCTGATCGATACAACTTTCGCGTAATTCGAATTTCATTAAAATCAGATTGTACATAGTGATCAGAATTATCAAAAGTAATTGACACTTCAGCGCGATTCAACGCACCACGTTTATCGGTACCACCAAAAATAACGTCGGACATCTTTGTCCCACGCAAATCTTTGGCAGATTGTTCACCCATCACCCATTGAATCGCTTCAATGATGTTTGATTTTCCTGAACCGTTAGGTCCAATAATACCGGTCATCCCCGGCATTAGTTCAATCATTGTCTTATCAGCAAATGATTTAAATCCGCTAATTTCAAGTGATTTTAGTTTCATAAGTTGACATTATCTTCCAGTATTTTTAGTGCTGCTCTGGCAGCTGCTTTTTCAGCATCTTTGATGGATTTACCAGTACCACGCGCTAATTCTTTGTCATTAGCGGAGACACTCGCTTCAAATAATTGGGTATTATCTGATAATTGTTCCTCTTTTTCGGTCTGATAATCAATATCCACAGACCCTTTGGTCTGTAATCGCTCTTGTAATCGGCTTTTAAAATCAATAAAACGATCAAAAAAGTCTGTATCAATTGCTGCAAATAATGTTTGATTTAAGAATTGTCTAACGACATCTGCCCCTTGATCTAGATACAATGCACCAATAAAAGCTTCCCAAATATCTTCAAGCAATGAGTCGCGATCCCGCGCCCCGCTCATCTCTTCACCTTTTCCTAAACGAATACCTTCGTTTAAATGAACCATGCGTGAGAAATGCGCAAATGATCTTGTTTGAACCATTGCAATACGCATTTCGGTCAATTGACCTTCATGCCAGTCAGGATAGCGCTTAAACAAATACTCAGCAACAATCATTTGCATGACAGAGTCACCTAGAAACTCCAGACGCTGGTAGTCGCGACCTTTTTCGTCCGGATGTTCATTCAAATAGTTGCGTTGCGTTAAAGCTTCTGTTAATAAGCTTTCGTCATTAAATGAGATATTAAATTTTTTTAAAATGTATGATTTAAAACTGTCTTGTGACACGTTATTTTCCTTTTAAAGCGTAGTCTATAGTATATTATATCAAAAAAGTGGCCATACTTTTCGAAAAGTTATAGCCACTCAATCTAAAGATCATAGTAGTAATCGTATGCTTTATAGTCCAGATTTTTCACGAACAACATTTGCGATGGATTCAGTATACTTTTCCACTAACTCTTGCGTTGGTGCTTCCACCATGACACGTAGTAAAGGTTCTGTTCCTGAAGGGCGGACTAATACTCGACCGTCCCCTGCCATCTGTGCTTCAACCTCAGCAATTTTGGCAATAACATCAGGATCATGCTGAATTTCTTCTTTATCAGCGACAGTTATATTCACTAATTTTTGTGGATAAATATGAACAGGAGCTGCCAGTTCAGATAGCTTCTTTCCCGTCTCTTTCATTACATATAACAATTGTAGAGCCGTTAGTAAGCCATCTCCAGTTGTTGCCCAATCACGAAAAATAATGTGACCAGACTGTTCGCCACCAAGATTATGGTCCGATTTAATCATTTCTTCCATAACATAGCGGTCACCGACTGCTGTTTTGATACTAGTCATATCATTTTCTGCCAACGCCTTATAGAAACCAATATTACTCATTACTGTTGAGACAACTGCATTGTGCTTTAAACGCCCTTGTTCATTTAAGAATTTTCCAGTGATAAACATAATTTTATCACCATCAACAATCTCACCATTTTCATCAACAGCAATTAATCGATCCCCATCACCATCAAATGCTAGACCTGCTTGTACATCATTTTCTTTTACAAGTTCAGCAAGCGCCGCTGGATTAGTAGATCCAACGCCATCATTAATATTTAGCCCATTTGGTTCTGTTCCTAATGTTACGAAATCTGTTCCCAAATCCGCAAACAATCGTGCTAATAAACCGCTGGTAGCGCCATTAGCACCATCAAGAGCAATTCGCATACCATTAAGGTCTGTTGGAATTGTTTTTTGAAGAAATTCTAGGTACTTTTGAACGCCTTCCGGATAATTATTAACGACACCTAATCCATCAGCACTGGGACGAGGTAGTGTATCTTCTGATTCATCTAATAATTGTTCAATTTCATATTCTAATTGGTCAGATAATTTGAAACCATCATTTCCAAAGAATTTTATGCCATTGTCAGCTGCCGGATTATGTGAAGCTGTAATCTGCACACCAGCGTCTGCCTCTAAATTTTGAACCAGAAAAGCTACAGCTGGCGTAGTAATAACGCCTAACCGCAGCACATCAATACCAACTGATAAAAATCCTGCAATAATGGCTTGTTGTAACATTTCGCCTGAAATTCGAGTATCACGACCTACAATAACAACTGGTTTCTTGTTTTCATCGTTGGCATGCCTGGTTAATATTGCACCACCTGTACGACCAAGACGAAAAGCAAGCTCAGGTGTAAGTGTTTTATTTGCAACACCTCTTACACCATCGGTTCCGAAATATTTAAGATTAAATTCTGACATATTTTACTGTCCTTTAGTTTCTGATGTTGTGCTTGCACTACTTTGAGTACTACTACTTGTACTGCTTGTTGATTCAGAGGATGATGAAGATGATGAACTAGAGCTGCTGCTCGTGCTCCCCGTCGAACTGCTACTTGTTGAGCTGGTGTTTGACGGTGTAATAGTTACTTTTACTTTTGAAACACTATATTCAACAATCCCTGTTTGTGTAGGAATCTCTATAGTACGCGTTGTTTTATTGCTAATATTTCCAACATCCACTGGTATATTAATAGTGTCCACCGATTTAAGTATATCAGAAGAACCATATGCCGTCACCGTTTTTGGATCAAATGTAATCGTATAGTCATCACTGTCACCATTGTTTATTGTTGCGCTCAAATTCATTTTTTTACTGTCTTCAGGTTCTACATCTAACGTGACATTCGCCGTTGGATCACTAATATTAACCTCAACTGCATTACCATCTTTATCTCGTGCAACAAGTTTGACAGATTGTGAGACAGACTGTTTAACACCACTATCAAGTGACACTTTGGCATCAACATAACTCACAGCTTCGACGTTAGCCTTAGGTCCTGAAATCGTGACATTTTTTGGATCTGATGTTGTATCTCCAACCGTGTATCCGGTCGCAATCTTACTTTTATCGAAACTAACCTGCACCGGCAGTTTTGCCGATTTCTTTTGGGAAATTGTCACCGTGACTGTTTGTGGCGTTACCGTAGATGTTAGGGAAGAGTTAACGCCTCGTAAAGCCACCTTAACATTGTGCTTACCAACACCTAAGCTACGTAAATCTACGCTAGCTTGAATGTCATTATGACTCTGTGCAGCTGTCACCAGTGGTCCCGATCCCTCAATACCAACCTTAACTGTTGACGGTGCGCCGATAACAACATATTTATCTGAATCAACTTGTAAATTTAAAGGTACCTTTAGGGTAGCCCTTTTTTCTGGAATCAACGTTGAAAAATTTGTTGACCCTCCATTGTTAGTAGCAGTACCTTGTTTCGTACTAGAAACATAAGCGGCAAGTAAAATAGCGATAACTAAGGAAACCACCAAATTAACGATTTTAGACTGTCCTATTTTTTTCATTTTGAACGTCCTCCAATCTTTTGCCACCAGTGTTTGTCATTTTCTTCGTCAATTTGCACCAAAAATTGATGTTCAAAAAAGTTCATGTAAGACTCTTGGTCCATATTGCGAAGTAAATCCCCCCCTTGAGTGATCGATATTTCCCCTGTTTCTTCAGAAACAACCACTGTAATTGCATCACTTGCTTCACTAATACCAACAGCAGCCCGATGACGTGTTCCCAGTTCCTTTGGTATTCGCGTACTTTCTGATAATGGTAAATATGCTGCAGCAACAGCAATGCGATCATCATCAATAATCACGGCACCATCATGTAAAGGTGTGTTAGGAATAAACGTATTAATTAATAACTGACCGGTAATGTAGGCATCTAACTTTATGCCAGTTTTGATATATTCATCTAAACTACCATCACGTTTTATCGTAATTAAGGCACCTATTCGCCGTTTAGACATGTACTGCAAAGCATCATCTAGACTCTTAATGAGTTGATGTTCTTTAGAATTATCCACACGAGCACGTCGAATAACCAAACGTCGTCCCAAGCTTTCTAATCCTCGTCGAATCTCTTGTTGGAAAATAACTACCACTGCTATTGGAGCCCATGTAATTATTTGATCCATAATCCATGATAGGGTTACTAAACCAAGGTACCAACTCACTACCTTAACCAAAATAACGAAGCCTACTCCAAACAATATCTGCAAAGCGCGGGTTCCTTCGACAAATTGAATGAGCTTATACAAAATAAACCATATAATAGCGATGTCAATGACATGCATTAGGTTATTAAATGTAAAATATAGTAGAATATTCATACTTAGCTATTCCTCATCCCTTCCTGCTAGAGCAGCTGTTTCGGCATAATTGATAAACTGACGTATGTTCACGCCTGCTTGTCTTGAAATACGCCCTTGTTCATAAAGTTGTTGAATCGTTTCACGTTCCACATTTAATGCTTTGATTTCCAATTCCATTCGATATCTATCATCTAATTCACGTTGTTCTGGTGTATCGGGATGACGTTCTTTTTCAATCTGATTACGATAAAATATAATCAAATTATAAGCCGCTTGGCGTTCCATTCGATGTGAAACAGTATCACCTGTATACTTTTCCATATATTCAGACAAAGATTGAATGGCTTCCTTGGCCATTTCTTTAGTGGCCATTGAACTTTCTTCACGAAATTGGTCGGTTGACTCATCCGAAATCCAAATCCGAATACTTCTTAGCGTACGCCGCCACAATATAATAATCCACTGGGTAGATAAATGATAGTGTTTATCAGAATCAATCATATTCTCTAGACGATCTAAACGTCGATTTTGAGAAGAATAAGTTAGTATAGATATTTTTTCATCGGCTAGCAGTTGACGTAAGCAATTTCGTTGCGCTTCCAATGCGACGCGTCGCAATTCTCGATCATCTTCAATATTAACTTTATGATCATTACTTTTGTTTAACTGTCGATAAATCTGGTCAATAATTTGTTGTTTTCTACCAATTAATTCATAGACAATAATTCTATTATGATCATTTTGTTGCTCACGGAGAACTTGTATACCAATTCGAATGGAAAATATTCTCGCTTGTGCCTCGGTTAAATCAACTTTAGATTCATGGGTACTTGATGTTTCAACTTCGCCCACTTCTGGTTGTGTAAAATCATGTGTGGTTCGTTGTTTGGTAACAATTGGCAACATAATTGTGGCCACCAACAGACTAATAATCACCACTACTGCCGCCACAAAAACGAGTAAATTACGTTGTGGAAAAGCCGATCCGTCTGCAATAGTCGATGGAACAGTTAGAACAGCGGCCATTGTAACCGCACCACGAACACCAGTAAGGCCCGATATGATTGCCATTCTAAAAGAAATGGCGCGTTCCTTATGTTTTAAATGATATGTAATTTGCGTGCCGTAAGCCCAAAATGTACGAATAGTAAATATGATAAACCAAACGGCAACACCATAAAAGATGGCCATACCCGTATGAACCTGCGTACTACGCACAATATCTTTCATGGCAGCAGGAAGTTCAATACCTAGTAAGATAAAAATTGTGCCATTTAGCAAATAAACAAATACTTCCCAAGTACGTACTGTGACCACATTTATTTCAGGTGAACGCGCATTCATATGCTGATCGCTCAAAATTTTCGATAAAACGCCACCAGCCACAACTGCAATTACACCAGAGGAGTGAAAAATGTCCTCAGCAACCCAATAAATAACGAATGGCATTAACAAAGTCACAACCGTATGGAAAACCACATCATTCAAGCCAACACGATCAAAAGAGTCACGTAGCCAGCTAACAAAACTACCAAGAATTAGCCCAACAGCTAATCCGACAATAGTCATCCAAAAGAAGTTTCCAATGGCTTCACCAATTAGAAAAGTACCTGCGATGGTGGCTTTAATCGCCGTATTAAAACTAACCAACCCACTCGCGTCGTTGATTAAACTTTCTCCTGAAACAATATGCATCACATTTTCCGGAAGCTTCACACGCCGAGCAATGGCTTGCACAGCCACCGGATCAGTTGGTGATATCACAGCCGCTAGGGCCAAAGCCACTGATTTTGGTAGTTGAGGCATTAATAGGTGCATTAAAAATCCACCGACTAACGTTGTTAAGATAACCAAAATAATTGAATTACCTAAAATCGGCCCACGTAATTCCCAAAGTTCATGTTTTGGAAAACGCCATGCATCGTTAAACAATAATGGTGCTATAAACAATAGCATAAACCACTCTGAATCAACTTCAACGTAAATACCACATACCAGTGCTAGAAAGAGACCAATCGCAATCTGAAATAAACTGATAGGTATCTCAGGTATAAAATGCGACACAATGTTAGAGATGGTTACCGCAACAATTAATATTACAATTAATTCTAATATTGCCATTCCTTAACGCTCTCCCATTATTCTGACTTCTGTTTCTAAATGCACACCAAATTTTTCATACACTGTTTTTTGTACATAATGAATTAAATCCTCATAGTCATTACCGGTGCCATGTGCGATATTGACCATGAATCCCGCATGCTTTTTGGAAACTTCAACACCGCCGCGGCGGACACCTTGTAATTTAGAATCCATAATCAATTTACCTGCAAAGTAACCTTCTGGCCGCTTAAAAACGGAGCCATTCGATGGATAATTTAGTGGTTGTTTATTAGCACGTTTAAAATTATTTTCATCCATTCGTGTCCTGATAGCAGTGCAACTATCTGGTTGCAATTCAAAAGTCGCACTAATTATAATGCCACCGTTGCTCTGGAAAACAGATTTTCGGTAACCAAATTCCAATGCCTTTTTTTCAAAATTTTGCAGAGTGCCATCTGGCATTAAAGCAGTGACAGATGACACAACCATATCAACTTGCCCCCCATAAGCGCCTGCATTCATGAATACAGCTCCGCCAACTGACCCTGGAATTCCTGCGCCCCACTCTAAACCACTCAGCCCATGTTCAAACGCTTGCTCAGTTACCCAAATTAAATCAGCACCAGCTGATGCTACGATTTTATTTTGATCCACAACGACGTCCCGTAAATCATGTAGTAAGATGGATAGTCCCCGTAGACCACCATTGCGAACGATTAAATTGGATAGCCGACCAAAAACTTGCACAGGCATGCCTAACTCTTTAGCCCAGTTCACCAGTACTTTCAATTCATGAATACTTTTGGGGATGGCTAAATAATCAACCAATCCACCAGCTTGCGTATAAGCATATGGTGCTAGTGAATGATTCTCTAGTATTTCAATATTTTCTAATTGCATTAAATTTTGTCTCCAAGTCCATATGTACTATTTTACCAAACTTTAGGTAATTCTTTAAAATTATGTTAAATCGCTAATATATTATTGAAAAAACAAAATAAAAAAGCGCCCAAGTGGATTTAAATCAATTCCCGTGAGTGCTTAATCAATTCACTTTAACTATTAAAAACATCATTCATCTTACGCTGCGTTACGCAAACCATAATTTGATTTCATATTCGGCCGCTTCAACACTGTCCGAACCATGAACGATATTCATAACAGCTTCCCCTTCCCATTCACGACCTAAATCACCACGAATGGTTCCCGGTGCAGCTAGTGTTGGATTGGTCGTTCCCATAATTGTTCGCCAGCCCGATACAATGTTGGTTCCTTCTCCAATCATCGCAATAACCGGGCCCAAAGTCATATACTGCACTAACGAAGGATAAAATGATTTGCCCACATGTTCAGCATAATGCTTTGCTAGTAATTCAGGAGTAGGTTGTACCATTTTCATCGCTTTAATCGCATAGCCTTTATGCTCAATTCGCTGAATAATCTCACCAATTTTGCCACGCGAAACGCCATCCGGTTTAATCATCATAAAAGTACGTTCTACCATATATTTCCTCCTTACAATTAAGTCTCTAACTTAATTGTACACATATATGAAAACGTTCACAATACTACTTTCTTGCTGTGCGTTTGACATCCTCAGGACGGTACTCCATGGCCATCCCTTTTAAAATATTACGAAGATAGCGATCACCAGCCGGTTTATAATTTCGATGATCCGGTCGACGCAATATTGCACTTAACTCACTATTAGAAATTTGAATACCTGCCGTTTTTAAGAAACCAATTAAATCATCACTAGTATAGGCCATCGCAATTTTCAATTTTTTGATAACAACATTATTTATCGCTGCCTCGTTGACCATATCAAATGTTGGTGGAACAGGCTTTAAATCGGGACCAATTTTTTCACCACGTTGTGAAATAATCAAGCCATTCATAAATGATTCAAGTATTTTTGTAGCGACCTTCTCATCACGTTTCGTATCTTCTGCTTGTTTTGTCAATAGATTGTGTAATTGATCTTCATCTATTGTTACGCCACCAAATTTAAAAATTTTGATCATATCAGCATCTTTTATGTTGAGTGCGTAACGTAAACGAATAATTATATCATTATTGTTAAAAGCCATTGTTGTAGAACCTAGTAAATAGAAAATATATTGTCCAAATGTCAACTATTTTTCTCTATTATTTTCCTTTTATTTTTCTCTTCAAACTACCCTGTAGAAAAGACAGTTGTATCCGTAAGTCTAATTATACCATACAAAAAAGGCCGATCAGAATTCCCTAGCCAGCCTTTTTGATATGCAATTGTAAACTTATTATTTTTCTGGATTATCTTTTTTATTTTTCAAAGCATCTTTTACGGCATCGACATCGTCATGGGCAACATCTCGAACCTTTTGTACATCATCTTTGGCTTCGCCCTTAACATTTTGGGTCTTACCTTCGACTTCACGTGCTTTATCACCGGTAATTTTTCCTTCAAGTTCTTTTGCCTTACCAGCAATTTTATCTTTAGCATTATCAAACTTTTCTTCAAATGACATGAGCGTCCTCCTTGAATGATATTCGATGTTGTCTGATAAGTATAACGCAACTGTAAGCGCTTGTAAAAGCATATGCCTCGCACAAATCATTTTTTTCCCAAAGCCATGTGCTGTGAATAAATATTCGAGGCAAAATCATCCCCAGATTTTATGTAAAGAGCATTAAGAGGTTACTTCTTATGTTCCATAGGAACACTATCATGTTTGAAGTCTTCAATTGAATTTTTAACAACTTGCTTACTATTGTCTTTAATAATTTTAGTATTTTTTTTAACATTATTTTTTGTCTGATTTAATTTTGTATTCAATGCCATTACAATTTCTCCCATCAATTGTTTGAAATCATATTTTATCGAATAATTTTGAGTTACGCAAGTGAAAAATTAATCCATTTTTACTTTATTAAATAATAATGTGATAACAAATCTATCCCAAAAAATATGAAGTAACTAGAAAAACTAATGTGTTACAAATGGTTAATATGGATGGTTATCATATTCCTCCCATGCCTCATGTGAATCTTGAATGCGTTTAAACATTTTTTCCATTTCAGTTAGTGTAAATGACGTCACCACTGGACGACCATGAGGACAATTATAAGGGTTCTCAGTCGAGGCAAGTGATTCGAGCAACGTCCGGGCTTGTAAGTCGCTCAAATGCATGTTGGCACGGACTGAGCGTTTACAGCTCATCATAATTGCTGTACGTTCACGAAATTCGGCAACTGTCAAATTACCGTCTCGTAATATCCAATCAACCATTTCTTTAATCGTTTCAGTCTCTTGGCCCTTTTCAAACCATGTTGGATGTTCACGGACAATTACTGTTGTTGGCCCGAATGGTTCTAGCGTCAAGCCAATAGCCTCTAATTCGGCTTCCTTATCGGCAATCTTCAACATATCAGCTACAGAATAGTTAATGGTGATTGGCACTAACATTCGTTGCTTATCCGTGCCAACCTGACCAATTTCTTTTCGATAATATTCATACTTCACACGTTCTTGTGCAGCATGTTGGTCAATCAAATAGAATCCTTCGCTACTTTGAGCAAACAAAAACGTACCATGCATTTGTCCAATATATTCTAGGCTGGGAAATCCGCTCGGTTTCTTTGGTGAAATGTCTAATTCTTCTTGGGTTGGTATATCTGGCTTATTATAGCTGGATATATCTTCAGAAACTTGCACAGTTATTTCATCATCAAATATTGGTAAGTTAGGTTCGTGAGCATATTTTTGAGTAAACTCATTAACTGCATGGTTCATCAAATCTGCCTCTTGATTGATGACCACTTCATTGCTATCCATACCTGTATTGATTGCAATAGTCTGTTCCATATCTGGCTTAGCCCATGGTGCTACTTGCTTTGGTGCTGGTGGCTCAATTTTGTTAGTCTGAGCCTGTCCATATAGATTTTCATAAGCATCTGGAATTAAATTTTCATCAGCAAAGCAAGATTTAATAGTATCAATAATTAATGCTGATAGTTCGGCTTCTTTTGATAATCGAATTTCAGCTTTTTGCGGATGTACGTTAACATCAACTAATAAAGGATCTGTATTGATGTTGATGACACCCATTGGAAAACGACCAACCATCAGCTTTGACCCATATCCACGAATAACTGCATTTGATACGGAAAAATTTTTAATAAAACGGCCATTAACCAATATCGTTAAGTAATCCCGCGAACCTCGCGTGAGTTCTGGTAATGACACAAACCCTGTAATATTAAAATCATCATCTTCGCCAGTAATTGCACGCATTTTTTGCGCAACGTCACGTCCATATATCGCAGCGATAACACGTTGCTGATTACCATCCCCATTTGTTTGCAAAATATTACGTCCATCAGCAGTTACAGTGAAGGCAACATTCGTATATGACAACGCAATACGATTCATAATATCAGCGATACGAGACAACTCTGTTTGCGGCCGTTTCAAGTATTTTAATCTAGCTGGGGTATTGTAAAATAGATCTCTAACAGAAACTACCGTTCCTCGCCGGCCGTTGGCTGGCGTTGCAGAAACTTGCTTGCCACCTTTGATATGATACATGATCCCACTTGGCGCATCTTGAGTAGTGGTATTCAGTGTTACATCAGAAATAGCTGCTATCGACGGCAAAGCTTCTCCACGGAATCCAAGAGACATAATATTAAACAAATCGTGTCGATTGCTAATTTTACTAGTAGCATGCCTAGTAAAAGCTAACGGTACATCTTCTGGGTTAATTCCTTCACCATTATCGACAACACGAATTAATGACTCACCGGCTTCTTCTACGATGACATCAATTTGTGTTGCCCCTGCATCAATAGCATTTTCAACTAATTCTTTTACAACACTGGCTGGACGCTCAATGACCTCACCAGCGGCAATTTGGTTAGCTAATAAATTTGATAATTCATGTATGCGCACTGTCTTACTTCCTCAATTTTTGTAATTCTGCCAATACATTTAATGCTTCTAGCGGTGTCATTGTTGATATGTTGATGCTATCTAATTTTTGAAATAATGTTTCTGTTTTAGGATCAACATCCGAAACATTGAACAATGCCACTTGCTCAGACAACCCTGAAGCTTTTGGTTCAGGTACTAATGCTTCTTGATTTTCTAATCCTGATAAAATCGTTGTTGCATTTGCAATTAATTCGTCAGGCAATCCGGCTAGTGCAGCAACGTGAATGCCATACGATTTATCAGCTGGTCCTTGTTGAATCTGATGCAAGAAGTGTAACTCACCCGATTCATCTTCAACAGCGCCCACATGAACATTTTTAATATTTTCATGTTTGTCTGCCAATGCCGTTAACTCATGATAATGGGTTGAAAATAATGTTTTAGCATGTACATGAGCATCTAAATATTCAATGATGGCTTGAGCTAATGCCATACCATCATAAGTTGCCGTGCCTCGACCTAATTCATCAAATAATATTAATGAGTGCGCGCTGGCTTCTTGCAATGCTAGGTTGGCTTCCGCCATTTCGACCATAAATGTCGATTGACCCATTGCCATATCATCATTGGCGCCAATACGGGTAAATATTTGATCAAATATTGGTAATACGGCACTTTCGGCCGGAACAAAACTGCCCATTTGACCCAAAATAACAATCAACGCTAACTCCCGCATATAGGTTGATTTTCCAGCCATATTAGGCCCCGTGATCAATTGCATTGCCGTATTTTGATCCAAATTCACATCATTAGCAACAAACTCACCGGCTTCTAATATTGCTTCAACCACTGGATGGCGTCCCTGCTTAATATTAATTATATTATCGTCAGTAAATGTGGGACGAACAAAGCGATTATTGTCAGCAACATCTGCTAAGCTTGCTAGAACGTCTAATTGCGCTACCTGTCGTGCCAACTTTTGTAAACGAGAAATATTTGCTTTAACACGCTCACGAATCGTAATGAACAATTCGTATTCACGCTCGGTTCTTTTGAGTTGCGCTTCGTTAATTAAACGCTCGTGCTCCTTCAGTTCAGGCGTAACAAACCTTTCAGCATTAGTCAGGGTCTGCTTACGTTCATAGCGCCCTTCTTCTAACTTACTAACATTTGCACGAGATACTTCAATGAAAAATCCAAAGTTTTTATTGTACTTAACTTTCAATGAATTAATGCCAGTTGCAGCACGCTCATCGGATTCTAATTGTGCCAGCCATTTCTGATTTTGACTCAAAACGTTACGATATTCATCGATTTTTGAATCAAATCCATCATTGATGATATCGCCCTCACGGATGCTAATCGGAGGGTCATCAACAATTGCTTCATCAATCAATCCAGCTAAATCACTCATATCTTCTAGTCGTTGACTAGCATGATTTAAAATACCTTGGCTTGAGGACAGAACGGACTTCATACCTGGAATTGCAGATAATGATCGCTTTAATTGTACTAATTCTCGGGCGTTCATCGTGCCCATAGCAGCACGAGCTGCTAAACGTTCCAAATCATATACTGATTTCAAATGATCTTGTAGCGCGCCACGTACAAAAAATTCATTTTGAAATGCTTCAATCACATCTAAACGTTCATTGATGTCTTCTGTATCCCGAAGTGGACGCAGCAACCATTGTTTTAGTAACCGACCTCCCATAGCGGTTTTAGTTTCATCAATTAGACCAAGTAAGGAACCTGCTTTCTTTTTTGTCCTTGCGTTTTTTACAAGATCTAAATTAGTCCGTGTATCTTGGTTGAATTTCAAATAAGCCAAGCGTTCATAATTTTGAGCCGGAATAATATGATCCAAATTACGGCGCTGGGTGTCAAATATATAGTTTAATAAAATAGTGGTTACTTGTGCTTCATTTTCATGTACCAAAGGCTGTGTCAAAAAACTAACTGTAGCATTAACATTTACGTCAGATTGAGTAGAAATTACCAATCCCCGTTCAGCAAGCTTATTAGCTATCCCTAGTTCTGTTGTTTCATCATCTTTTAATAACACAATTTCTTTAACTTCAAGTGAACTGAGCTCATCAATTACATCGCTAAAGCGCTTTAGTGTTGTGGTTTTTAATTCACCCGTTGATAAATCAATATAACTCAAAAAATAACGATTATCTCGTGGCAATACCGCAGCCAAATAATTATTTTGCTTATCATTACCCATGCCACTATTAAGCTTTGTCCCCGGGGTAATGAGTTGCACCACATCACGCTTCACCATTCCCTTTGCAGTGGCAGGATCTTCCATTTGCTCCACTATAGCAACTTTGTGTCCTTGATCAACTAAAATATCAATATAATTCTGAGCAGCATGGTGTGGAATGCCAGCCATTGGTACCGGATTTTCAGAATTTTTATTACGTGCTGTTAATGTTAGCTCCAACAATTTTGCGCCAAGCACTGCATCATCTTCAAATAACTCATAAAAATCACCCAAACGATAAAACACGAATGCGTCAGGATATTGACTTTTAATCTCATGATATTGCACCATCATTGGTGTTTCAGCAACTTTAGCCATGTTGAATACCTCTTTCTATACACTACATTTTAACATATCAAATAAACATTTCTGTGACACACTGAAAAATGCAGCGCACATCTGCTATGAAAGGACAATCTCATAGTGATGCGTACCGCATATTGTTTGGATCTAAATTATTAATTTTCAGCTTTTTTGAAAACTGTAATGCTTTCAACGTGAGTTGTTTGTGGGAATTGATCCAGTGGTTGAACTGCACCTTCGATTTCAAATCCTGCAGCCAAAATTTGAACAGCATCACGCGCAAGTGTTGCTGGGTTGCAACTTATATATACAAATTTTTCAGGATTCATTGCTTTAACTGCATCAATCAATTCTTGTGTTAACCCTTTGCGTGGTGGATCAACAAAGACAACATTTGGCTTTAATCCTTCATCCGCCCATTTTGCCATTTGCTCTGGTGCGTCAGCCAATACAAATTCGGCATTTGTAATTTGATTATTTTTGGCGTTTTTTTCAGCATCTTCAATTGCTCCTTCAACAACATCAACACCATATATTTTTTTCACTTTATCCGCAACAGATAACGTAATTGTTCCAATACCAGAATAAGCGTCAACAACAACATCAGTCGGTTTCAAATTAGCCTTTTCAGCTGCGAGCGCATACAAGGTCGAAGTGGTTTGAGGATTGACCTGATAGAAAGAGTTTGGCCCAATAACAAAGTCTTTACCCATTAATTGATCGTGAATATCGTCTTCACCCCAAATCGTTTCATTCCATTGTCCCATAATCACATTGGTATCGTGATTATTGATATTGTGGATAACACTCTTTAATTCAGGTAGTTTTGCACTGAGTTTTTCGGCAATTAAGTCGCTATTAGGCAGCTTTTTAGTATTCGTGATGATAACAACCATTAATTCATGTGAATAATAGCCCCGTCGTGCCATAATATGACGAATAACGCCTTTTTTAGTTTCTTCTTCATACGCGGAAACACCTAATTCACGTAAAATGTCTCGCGTAATACGAACTGCTTCATCAACCTTGGGATCTTGAATATAAAAATCTTCAATTGGCACTAAACGATGTGACCCACGACGATAAAAACCTGTTTCTAATTTACCATTTATCATTTGCACAGGTACTTGTGCCTTATTACGGTACCCTGTTGGATTTTCCATACCAATAGTCGGCGCCACATCAACATCTACATTAACCTTTTTAAATAATTCTTCAATTTGATGCTGTTTAAACGCCAGTTGTGCCTCATATTTCAAATTGGCTAGCGGTGCAATGCCTGTGGTAATTGCTATTTTGTTGGCATTTTGAACGCGATTTTCGGATTCCTGAATACGTCTTGTTACACGCCCAAATGCGTAGCTTTTTAGTACTTTTGTGACACTCACGCGGACAATTTCTCCCGGAATAGCATCAACTACAAATATCGGAAAATTATCAACCTTAACAACACCCATGCCTTGATATGTAATATCAATCACGGTTGCTTCAATTTCCTGATTTTTAGCTACTGGTGCTTTGGTTTTATATACTCGATTAGCTTTCGCCATAATGATTTGCTTCTTTCTTGCGCCTTTTGACACGCACTTTAAAATGAGAATAAGGCGCCATAATTAGCGCCTTACTGATGTTACTTTGTATCTAGTTTTTCGGCTTCTTCAACAAATTTACGTTTAGCAACACTTACAGAATTTTCTGACATGCCTGAACGATTGGCCACAAATTCAATATGTTGTTGTAAATCAGTAAATTTCATTGGCGCATCACCACCATATTCGCCATCTAAATTCACTTTCATTTGGTCATTATCTAGTGGCAAGATCTCTACTTTGTTGGTTTTCTTATAGATTAACTTAGGATTATCAATATGCTTACCGCCATTAATCATCTGCGCCACCATCTGTAGCATCTGTGCCAAGTTAGCTTCTTTAATGATTAAGAGCGTAAAACGACCATCGTCTAACTTTGCATCTGGCACAATGGACTCAAAGCCACCGACAGAATTAGTCAGTGCCAAAAAGATCATCGAAGTTTTTCCTGAATACTCACCATCATCAAATATAACCTTGGCATTAACTGCTTTAACTCGAGTAATCAGCTCTGCCCCCTTAACCAAATAGGCCAAATAGCCATATAATGATTTCATCAACGAAGGTACTGCATACGTCACCTCGCTAATAGTTCCTAGAGCGGCAATATTCATAAAATACTTAATTTCGTTATCTTTTTCAATTTTACCTATGTCCATTTTAATGGTTTCATTTTGCAAAATTACTTTTGCTGCTTCTAATGGCTCATCGCGAGGTAATTTTAATGCACGTGCATAATCATTGGTTGTACCCGCCGGTATGACTGCCATCATCGGGCGCTTTGTTAAGGGAGATAATCCATTAACAACCTCGTTAATTGTTCCATCCCCACCTGCTGCGACAATAAGATCAAAACCAGCCTCAGCAGCACGCCTTGCTTCTTTCGCCGCACTCAGTGGTTCTGGTGTAGTGGCAAAAGCCGAAGTTTCATACCCAGCTTTTTCATAAACTGCGAGGATATCAAGCATCTCGCGTTTAATAGCCTCTCGACCCGAAGTTGGATTATAGATAATTCTTGCTCGTTTCATGCCGGCAAACACTTTTCCTTTCAGCTTACAATATGTACGCGAGAAAAATCTCGCTTATTGACTAGTTTACATTCTCAACATTTATCGTTTTTTTAACTCTGACAACAACAACTTATTCAAAACACTTGGATTTGCTTGTCCTTTGGACATTTTCATAAGTTGCCCAATAAGATAGCCAGTAGCACGATCTTTACCGCCCTTGAAGTCTTCAATAGATTGCGGATTATTGTCCAATACTTCAGTAATCCAGCCTAACAACAAATCTGGATCACTTAATTGAACCAGACCATGCTTCTTAGCAAAGGCTTCTGGCTCTTCACCAATCATAATCGCTTCAAAGACTTGCTTGGCTTGCTTTGTAGAGATTGTTCCGTCTTCAATCAACTTAATCATGCCTGCTAAATGCTCAGGAGTCAAACGCGTGTCTTGCAGCTCGACTTGATTCTTATTCATATAAGCATTCACATCACCAATTAGATAGTTAGCAGCGCGTTTTGGATCAGCTCCTGAAGCTACAGTCGCATCATAAAAATCAGACATAGCAAGCGTCTGTGTCAAAACTTCTGCATCATAAGGTTCAATTCCCAAGTCATTTACATAGGCTTCTTGACGTTCACTCGATGATTTTGGTAAGTCTGCAGCAACTTCATCAATCCATTTTTGATCAATGACCACCGGAGATAAATCAGGTTCTGGGAAGTAACGATAGTCGTCTGCTCCCTCTTTTACACGCATTAAGATTGTCGATTTAGTTGGTTCATCATAGCGTCGAGTTTCTTGTTGAATTACACCACCAGAACGCAAAACCTCTGCCTGTCGCTTTTCTTCAAAAATCAATGCGTTACGAACGTAGTTGAATGAGTTAATATTCTTCATTTCAACTTTTGTTCCATACTGATCTGATCCAAATGGTCTGAGTGATACATTGACATCTGCACGCATTTGACCTTCTTGCATCTTAGCTTCAGAAACACCTGTAAATAAAATAACTTGGCGCAACTGCTCTAAGTAAGCATAGGCCTCATCTGGTGAAGCAAGATCAGGTTCTGAAACAATTTCAATCAATGGTGTCCCTTGACGGTTTAAATCAACATAAGAATAACCATCAGATCCGTGTGTATTTTTACCCGCATCTTCTTCAACGTGCATTTCTGCAATGTGGACACGCTTTACCGTTCCATCGGCCAATGTCACATCTAAGTAACCGTTAGTACCAATTGGTGTTTGTGATTGCGTTGTTTGATAAGCCTTGGGGTTATCAGGGTAAAAATAGTTTTTACGGTCCCAACGAATCAATGGCGAAATTTGTGCGTGTAATGCCAGCGCAACACGCATACCATATTCCAATGCGCCTTTGTTTGCTACCGGCAAAACACCAGGATAACCAAAGTCAATTACGTTTGTATTAGTATTTGGCTTGTCACCATAGTGAACCGGTGAAGGTGACAACAGCTTTGAGTTTGTTTGCATTTCAACGTGGACTTCAAGTCCAATCGTTGTTTCAAAATTTCCAGTTCCCATGTGTGCCCCTCCTCTTTAATATTCTTTCGCAACGTCAGGATGTTGTTCAAACAAACGGCTGGCTTGTTCGTAAGCATATCCTGTTTGATAAACAGTCTGTTCGTCAAATGGCTTACCAATAATTTGCAAGCCCACAGGCAATCCATCAACAAATCCAGCGTTGACTGACAAACCAGGTAGACCAGCTAAGTTTACTGGGATAGTCAAAACATCTGCCAGGTACATTGCTGTAGGGTCATCAACCTCTTCACCAAGACCATATGCAGCTGTTGGCGCAGTAGGTCCAACAATTACATCATAGTTTTCAAAAACCTTATTAAAGTCCTCAATCAACAATGTACGAATTTTAGCGGCCTTCTTAAAGAAAGCATCATACGCTCCAGCTGACAATGAGAACGTTCCTAACATGATACGACGCTTGACTTCGTCACCAAAACCTTCTGAACGTGTTTTGACATATAAATCTTCCAAGTTTTTAACGTCATCGGCACGGAAACCATATCTCACACCATCATAACGTTGTAAGTTAGATGATGCTTCTGATGACATGATAATATAGTATGCAGCCACACCGTATTTAGTGTGTGGAAGACTTACTTCGTCAACAGTTGCTCCCAATGCTTCTAATTGTGCAATAGCAGCCTTGACTTGCTTGGCAACTTTTGGATCAATACCTTCACCAAAGTATTCTTTTGGCACAGCGATCTTTAAGCCCTTAACATCACCGCTTAACTTTGCAGTGAAATCAGGCACTTCACGCTGCGATGAAGTTGAGTCTTTCTCGTCGAAACCAGCAATAGCATTTAGTACTGTTGCGTTATCCTTCACAGTTCTTGTGAAAGGCCCGATTTGATCAAGTGAAGAAGCCATGGCAAACAAGCCCCAACGTGAAACACGACCATACGTAGGCTTTAAACCAACAATTCCATTAAAGGCAGCTGGCTGGCGAATTGAACCACCGGTATCAGACCCTAATGCAAATGGCACTTGTCCAGCGGCAACTGCTGCAGCTGATCCACCTGATGATCCACCTGGCACCTTACTATGATCCCACGCATTTGATGTTTGTTTATAGTATGAGGTTTCTGTTGAACCACCCATGGCAAATTCATCCATGTTAGTCTTTCCAACAGAAACCGCCCCTAGGTTTTGCAATTTTTCCACCACTGTCGCATTATAGATTGGCTTAAAACCTTCCAAAATATGCGAAGCACCCGTTGTTTGAATGCCCTTGGTTGCCATATTATCTTTCAATCCCAAAGGGAGACCCGTCAAGACATTCGAAAAATCAGATTTTTCATCAATTTTTTGAGCTTGTGCTATAGCTTCGTCTGGGTTTGTGCTAATAAATGCATTTAATTTATCATCAGTTTTAGAAATGTTATCAAGCGATGCACGTGTCAAATCTACCGCACTTACTTCTTTGTTTACCAACTGATTGTGCAAAGAAGTTAAATCATGCTCAAAATAATTAATTGTCATGTTATTCCCCCTCACCATTCAAAATTGCAGGAACCTTAATTAAATCTGCAGCTTCAAGTGGTGCATTATTAAGAAGTTCTTGTTTTTGATTCCAGTTATTTGCGACATCTTCACGCAAATGATTAACATTTTCCGTTACTGAGTATGTTGGGATAACATCATCAGTATTTACCTCGCTCAACGTATCAAAAATATTCAAGATATCACCCAATTGTGTTGTAAATTGGTCAAGATCAGCATCGTTAAAAGCTAATTTGGCTAACCCTGCAACATGGGCAACTTCGTCACGTGTGATTGTTGTTTCGGCCATAAATATCCGCGGGTGCATACATTTCTGTAGGCACACTTCCTTTCAGTGTTTATATACTAGTCCATTTTATCACATATTTGTCAATCTCTCGCCTTGCATTTCAATGGTATTCCTGTATAATTAAGAACGTTGTACAAACAACACGACCAGTAACTTTGTTGAGCGGCTCACCATCGCTTTACGCAGTCTCTGGCGACATTTTAGAAAGGTGGATATAAATATGGCACTTACACAAGAACGTAAGAACGAAATCATCAAGGCATACGCCCGCCACGAAGGCGATACAGGTTCAGCTGAAGTACAAATCGCAGTTTTAACTGCTGATATTAACGAGTTGAACACACACATGGCAGCTCACAAGCATGATTTCCACTCACAACGTGGATTAATGAAGAAGATTGGTAGCCGTCGTAACTTATTACGTTACCTCCGCAATACTGATATTCAACGTTATCGTGAATTGATCCAACGCTTAGGTTTGCGTCGTTAATCTTAGGATTACTTGAAAACCTCGTATCAAATTTAAGGAGAAAAGACATATGCCTGTTATTGAATCAGCAATTCAACGTGTTCGTCTTACTAAGAAGCAACACGACCGTAACGAACCACAACTCAGTGCTTACCGTACAGCTGTAAAAAAGTTTGAAAAAGCTGCAGCTGCTGGTACAGACAACTTAGCAGAATTATACAAGGCTGCTTCTTCAGCTATTGATCACGCCTACTCAAAAGGTTTGATCAAGAAGAACAAAGCTTCACGTGAAAAGTCACGTTTAGCTAAGTACGTTAAGTAATTAACCTACTTCCTTGAATACTAAAAGGACTTGGAAAAATTTCCAAGTCCTTTTTTTAATGTTCTCCACGTTGTTTGTTTGCTTTGCGTGTTGCTCTCATTTCTTGTCGTTGAGATATTCGACGATCCATTTGATTTTTACGCTGAATTGCATTTTTAATGCGTCTTTTGTAACCTGGCTTGACATTTTTCTTTTTCTTTTTAACCATACCAACCATAGTTGAATCCAATTTTTTGGTTGTGGCTACTCGCTGAACACGAGCCCTTCGATCCTTAACGTCAATAATTTCATTGCCCTTAATTTGCTTAGCCTTAAAAGTGATACCCAAGGCTTCTAATTCAGCAACTTCATTTTCTTCATCTGGACCATACAACGTAATGGCTAATCCAGGCAAACCATTACGGCCCGTCCGACCCACACGGTGAACAAAGAATTCTAATTCGGCAGGTATATCATCATTAATGACATGCGAAACACCTTCAATATCAATACCACGTGCAGCAAGGTCTGTTGCCACGACATATTGGTATTCTAAGTTTTGGATTGCTTTCATCACACGTCGACGTTCACGTGGTTCAATATCGCCATGTATTTCGGCCACTTTCAAACCATGTCCACGCAAAAAACTCGAAATTTCCTTCGCACGCTCTTTGGTATTAGCGAAAACCAATGCTAAGTATGGATTACCAATAGTTAATACTTGATAAATAATGTCATTCTTATCTTTTGACTTAGTAGCTAATAACCAATTGTCAATTGTATCGGCAATGACCGTTGACACTGGTATAGCTTCAAAATGTGGGTTATCTAAATATTTTTTCAAGAATGGCTTCAACTTTTCTGGCATTGTCGCACTGAACACCAACGTCTGAAGACCCTCAGGCATTGCACCTGCAATATAATCGACTTCATTTAAAAATCCCATATCTAACGTCATATCAGCTTCATCTACAACAAGCGTATGAACTGCATGTAACTTCAATGATCCAGACTCTACTAAATCTTTAATCCGACCCGGTGTCCCAATGACAATTTGTGGTTGGTGATTTTCCAATTGTTTAATTTGTCGTTGCTTGTCTGTTCCACCCACAAACTCAGAAATGGAAATATCAGTGTTTAGCTGATTGGAAAATTCTTTCATCGCCTTGGTGATTTGCGCTGCCAATTCACGTGACGGTGTCGTAATTACTGCCTGTACGTATTCGTTATCCTGCTCTAATTGATTCAAGATTGGAATCAAAAATGTGTGCGTCTTTCCTGAACCAGTTTGCGATTGTCCGACCACATCTCGTCCTTGTAAAACATCAGGAATTAATTTTGCTTGCACAGCAGTTGGTTCATAAAAGCCAATAGCACTTAATGCGTCAATAACTTCCTTTTTTAAATTAAATTGTCCAAATTGGTTTGCTTTTTCAGCCATCAATCTTCCTTTTCTGCGTCTTGCTTCTCGCTAAGAGCACTATCAACTATATTGATTAAGCGATCTATATCACCTTGATCTTGCGCCCAAGCTCCTGAAGCCATTGGATGACCGCCACCCTCAAATTGGTTTGCAATCTTATTAATTGCAATTGTTCGTGAGCGCAGTCTGACACGATAGTTTCCTTCGTCTTGTTCTTCAAAAATAGCCCATGATTTCACACAATCTATCTTTGATGGTAATGGTACAACAAAAGCTGTCCCGGCATCTTTCAAGTCAAATTGCTTTAACAATTCTTTAGTTAAAATAACATAAGCAAATCCCGATGGCAGTATGCTTAAGTTTTGCAAAACATAGCCTGACAATTTGGCTGCGTTTTCCGAAATGGTTGCCATCGCATGATGAATTTCTTGATAATCAAAATCATACTTAAACAGTTCTGACACCACACGGAACGTTTCTGAATCGATACTATACATAAATCGACCCGTGTCTCCAATAATACCAATATATAATAGGCGCGCTGCTTTTTTGGTCATCACCAATCCTTGACCCTTAAGTTTTTCATAAAACTCAAAAATCATTGTGCTTGTAGCGGAGTGACCATCTTTAACCCATTGCCAATCCCCGTATGGTTCATCATTTGGATGATGATCTATTTTAATAACTTCTAAACCATCTGGCCAGCGTTGGTCATCTACACGCGGTGCATTGGCTGTATCAGTTACAATAACAAGAGCCTTATTGTAAGCAGCATCGGGTATAACATCCATGAAATTGTCATCTTCATTCATCCATGATAATCCTTGAACTTCTTTGCCTACAGCATATATCTTTTTTTCTGGAAAACTTGCTTTTAATATCTCTTTCAAACCCAACTGTGAACCAAAAGCGTCTGGGTCAGGCCGTTGATGCCGATGAATAATTATTGTATCGTAACGCTTGATCTGTTCTAATATTTGTTCTTCGATTACTGACATGTTTATACTTTCTAATTATTATTTTCTATTATTGTAACATTAAAACAGCGTTATTTCCTCAAATCCGCTAGACTGTAGGTTACTAAGTGATATTCCCAATAAACGAATAGAAAAAACTGCATTCATATTCTCATCAAATATTGTCTGCGCTACAAATACTATACTCCCAGCTTCTAATTTGAAAGGCACACTTTGAGTTACAGAACGTGTGATAGTATTAAATTCGCTGTCACGAATTTTTATATTTAGCGTACGTCCTACTAATTTCTTATTTTTCATGATTTTAACAATTTCCACAGCCAATTTTTTGAATTCTAGATTAACTTCATCTCTTGTTTGTACAAATTGATCAAAGGTTTCTTCTTTTCCTACGGATTGTCTTTGACGATGCCATTGAACTTCGCCAAAATGAACACCTCTAGCCTGCCAAAACAAATGTTCACCCATTTTTCCAAATTGAGCTCGTAACGTTTCTTGAGGTATCATGCGCAATTGTGCGCCATTCTCAACACCCAGCATTGCAAATTTTTCTTGTGTTTTTTTCCCAACTCCTCGAAAAGAGGAAATTGGTAATCTTGCCAAGAAATCTAATGCATTATCTTTTGTTATTACAGTAACGCCATTTGGCTTATTGAATTCTGATGCTAACTTCGCCAACAATTTATTGTACGAAACACCAATTGAACTGGTTAACTGCGTTTCTTTTAGAATTTGGTGACGAATTTTTGCCGCTAATGTCGCTCCCGTGAGTACGCTATCTGTTAAATCTAAGTATGCCTCATCAAATGCAATAGGTTCAATTTTATCAGTATACTGATGAAAAATATGATGAATTTGCTGAGATATCATCTTATATTTCTGAAAATCAGGTCGCATGAAAAATGCATCTGGCGCTAATCTTTTGGCCTCGGCAGCGCTCATTGCTGAATGCACTCCTAATTTTCTGGCGGCATAATTAGCAGTCGCAACAACACCACGTCCGTTTGACTCAATAGGATCACGCGAAATGATCAATGGCAGATCACGCAACTCAGGATGATCACGCATTTCAATTTGGGCATAAAAGGCATCTAAATCAACGTGAATAATTCTTCTATTGTCTGCTGCGATAAGAAATTCTGGCATACTATAATTTTATCACAGGAACAAGTGTTCTTATTCAATAAAAAATATTACTGAAAATTTTTTAAAATAAACCGCTCAAATAAAAGTTCTGGATCTTGAGATGTGGATTTCAATTGTGTTTCGATATCAATCATACCTAGATACCCTGTTCGTACAAACTGTGGTGGATAAGACCTTAATGCTTCTTTGGCTAATTTTACTCGATAAGGATGAACCTTGAGTTGCGCCCCAATGTCTTGGTCATTCCCAGACAACCCTGCAACCTGCAAAAGTAATCTAAATTGATTAGTTAAAACAGCATTTAATCGCAACGGGGCTTCGCCATTCTGTAAAAGATCATGATAAAGGGTTAGTGCTTCTTGAGGTCGTCGTTTAATAACTGCGTCTACCAAATCAAACGCATTAGCTGTCAGTGTCTTGGGAACTAATGCCGATACTACGTCTAGTGTTATTTTTTTTGTCTGTTCCGCATAGGTTATTAGTTTAGGCAATTCGTTTTTCATATCTGTGTACTGGGCATTAGTACGCTGCATTAATTCATGAAGTGCTTCTGGTTCTATGGCATACGAGCGCTGATCTAGTTGTTGAACGATAGCCTGTTGCGCCTGGCGCTCGTTAAGAGCTGGTAAAGAAATATTTTCAGCCGTTTTCAGAAGGACTTTTGCTAATTTTTTACGCTTGTCTAATTTTAAGTCATTGGCAAAAAAAACAACAATATTTTGTAATACTGGCTGATCAAATAATTTTAATAATAATTCTTGATCACGATCCCCAACTTTTCCTGTAGCAGTCAAAAATTGTGGATTTTTGACCACAACAACACGACGATCACCGAAAAAAGGCACGGACATAGCATCATTAATTACTACATCCAATGTCTGTTCGGTTAAATCAATCTGGGAATAATTCATGTCACGATCTTCTTGATCAACTAATCCCTTAAACATTGATTTTGCGTGGCTTAGCAATGTTTCTTCTTCTCCTGTCACGATATAAAAGTTTGCCATGGCATTATTTTCAATTTGCTGTTGTAGTTGTTTTAGGTTCATGGGGTATTTTTACCTTAAAATGTCCGTTTAATCCTGAATATTCATAACACATCATACCATTTATTTGTGTATTAAAGACAGTCATTTTATTATTCTGAGCTGTTTCAAGCGTTTCTTTATTTGGATGGTTATAGCGATTGTTTCGTCCGGCAGATATTATGCCAATTTCAGGATGCCATTTATTGATAACTTCAGGATTTGTCGATGTTTTTGAACCATGGTGACCAAACTTTAAGATGTCAACATGCATATCTGGCAAGAAATTTGCAATCTGTTTTTCTCCAGATTGGTCTAAATCACCAGCAGTGAAAATATTTTTCCCTCCAATATGGCCAAATAACGCGATACAATCCTCATTTTTTGCTTGACCACTTTTAAACGGATGAACTATTTGAAGCGGTAGTTTCGATACTTGAATATTATTGGTAACTTCTGTTACTTGTGCTGACCTAAGATATGGTTTAATTTCGGTTTTAAACGACGATTGTTGCATCATTCCAGCTGGAATAATAACATTTTTAACATTCATTTTTGTTAATATGACTTTAGCATTACCGATATGGTCTTGATCATGATGTGATAAGACCAAGTTATCAATCTTACTAATCCCCCGGCTATGTAAATAATTAACAATTACCGTCTCGCCATTGGTACGGAAGTACTTCTGTTTTTGCCATGCTGGCTGTTCGCCAAACGTTACTTTTCCTCCAGTATCTATTAACGTAATTGTTTTATTGTACGGTTCACGAATCACTGCTGCATCCCCTTGTCCTATATCAAAAGTTGCAAATTCGCCATGATATGGGAGATGTACGAAAATCATGGCTACACTAAAGGAAACAAGCCACGATATTCTCGAGATATGCTTAATTTTGGCTTCACGCGCAAACATCCCTAAAGCCAAAAACAAAAGTATTGCAGCTAGTGCGTTAGGTATTTTACCAACCACAAAATTTCCTGGTAACGTTGCACATAAATCTACCATATAAGCAAAATACCGGATGATTAGGTTTGTTATATATGTTAAAAATGGAATATATTGACCAAAAAAACCTATCATAACCAAAGGAACAATTACTGTACCAAAAATAGGAATTGCAGCAAAATTGATAAATGTTTGCAGAATGTGCCATGTATATTGTTGTTGAATAATAAGCGGAAAACTAACTAAGCTCATCAAAATGTTAGTTTGCCAAAATGTTAGTCTCTGTGCAAATGTCAAGCAAAAGGTTAAGGCAAATGACAGTTGTCCTCCTAGCGTCAATAAAATTTGCGGCACCATAGCTAAACTAAACAACAGACTCAACGACCAGATAACCTGAGCTTTTATCTTCTTATTTGTTAAATCCTTTAACAATATTAATTCTCCTGAAATGATAGAACGAATTAATACATCGGGTTCTCCCGCAAATATAAAATATGCAATCAGTATTATACTCAACACCAATATAGTATATTCTTTTGGGAACCAGATCCTTCTTGATATTTGCATCAGTAATGTCATTAAGAAAGTCACGTGAAATCCTGACACGCTGAATAAGTGAATTAACCCTAACGTTTGTACTCCTGGATTATCTTCATATAAGGACTGAGGTGTCGTTCCAAGAATTAAAGCCTCTGCATTTGCACTAAGCGGAGAAGGAAGCCGCTCGGCATTATGGATACCGACGCTATGCCATTCATGGAGTTGATATCTAATTTTTTGTAGTAAAGTTGACGGTTTGGCTACCTCCGTATACCATGATTTGATATTGATTTGATGTGTGATTGACTTTGTTAAATAAAATTTTTGAGAGTCAAATTGATTGAAATTAGTTGGCCCAGGTATACGCGTTAATTCAGCTTCTGCTTGAAAACAAATGACTTTATTGTTTTCAAGCCACATGTTTTTTATCTTTTCATCTGGAAAAAGCCAATACAATTTGACTTTCTCATGGTTATCTAACTGAGCCGTTGCCTTGAGATTTGCTCCATCAATTTGAATATCATCTGGAAAAATAATACCTCTTACATGATGTTGCTTATCATTTTTTTGATTGACTTGTTGCTGTAAACAATGCGAATTGTAAATAAAATAAACCATAAAAGGTAGTGTCAGCAGTAAGATTTTGAACAAAAAATCAATTTGCCGTTGCCAAGAACACAATACGACCATAAAAGTAAAAAGGAACCAAGTAACTGCACATGAATAATAGATAATGCCAGTTAAACTTGCTATCAACAAACTAGCAAACATTAAAATCCGCGCCATATTAAACAGTCACTTTATCTTTCAAAGCTTCAAATCTTTTTTCACCGATACCGGAAATCTGTTTAATTTCCTCAATAGATTTAAATCCACCGTGTTCTTCACGATATGCAATGATTTGTTCCGCTTTCTTGACACCAATTCCATCTAATGTTTGTAATTCCACTACCGTAGCGGTATTCAAATTAATAACTTCATTATCTGTCGTAGTCACTGCTGACGTACTACCGTTGTTTACAGGAGCAGAAGATGTCTCTCCTCTCATAGGAACGTACACAATTTGTCCGTCCGTCAATTTTTGGGCTAAATTAACTTGCTGCATATCTGCTTCTTCTAGGGTTCCACCAGCCTGTGCAATGGCTGTTTGTACACGTGCAAAACTAGTAATGTTGTAGACCCCAGGCTTTTTGACAGCGCCCTTAACATCAACCATTACGATTGAGCTATTTTTGTCGTCAGATTCAGATTTCTTTACATCACTTGTACTTGCTATTGAAGAAGATAATGATGTCTGCGGTACTTCTTTGGTCTGATGAGAATATGCACAATAAGTAATAGCAGCGAGAATAAATAAAATGATGAATATCCAAATTTTATACTCATAGTATTTTTCTTTTACAATTTCTAACATGTCTGACATTTCAATCCCTCTACTTTCATAGTACGAATTTCAAAATAAAAAAGCTTACCATAGCAGATAAGCTTTATTTCACACTGTCAGTTGTCTTAATTACTTTCCCTGTTTGCAAATAATTGATGACATCATCAAATGTTTGCACAGGAATAACTTTTAATTTAGGTGCATATTTTTTGGCCGTATCTCGAGCTAGCATGTAGTTAGTTTTATGTTGCTCTTCATACTTGAGTAACTCTTTGCTTGGCTTTACATATGGCGCAAAGAATACTGTTGATCCGGCTGCCTTAGCAGCCATAATCTTCTTATCAATACCACCAATTTCACCCACATAGCCATCAGCACTCATTGTACCAGTACCAGAAATATTACGTCCCTTAGCTAACAAATCACCAGTCAATTGATCATAAATCTGTATGGTAAACATTAAGCCGCCTGAAGGTCCACCAATTTGGCCGGCATTGACACTAACTTTTGGCGTTGTTGTAACGGCCACATTATCCGTCAGCACGATACCTATTCCAGCACGGCCATTTGGGTATTCTGCCGTCTTGGTCCCAGCGAGCTTAATTGTATCACCAGTTGCTTGGCCGTTTTTACCATCCCGGGTGTAGTCGACAGTGACTTTCGTTCCCTTGGATTTATTGGCTAAATACTTAATAAAGCTATCTGAGTTTTCGTAGTGATGACCGTCGATTGCAGTGATGGTATCTCCTACTTTGATACTCTTTTTGAAATGAGATTTAGAAGAGACACTCAGTACGTAGATACCACGATATTTTGTCGTAATAGGTTTATTCGCTTTTTTAAAGGCGACCTGCTCAGCATTGGCAATTGCACTTTGCATATAAAAATCTTGTACTTTACTAAATGTAGCTGAACTTTGTCCACCAGTAACTTCCTTTGCAGTTGCATACGACAGGTGTGGATTAATTTTAGTTTGTAAATACTTAAATCCATTCGCTTGGGACAAATAAACGGATGTAATTCTGTATTGTCCCTTTGATGTATCCTTTTTACCATCAATTTTAACAAACTGTGCTAAGTCGTCTGCTTCACCAGGTGACTCAATGTAACCGTTCAACGGCCAAACGCCAACTACGATACCAACTATTACTAAAAGGGATGCAACAGCAAGAACTATTTTACTTTTTTTGCGCATTCAGTCGCTCCTTTAATGCTTCAACAATGGCCTTTGGGACAAACTTTACCATATTATCAGCACCCATACTACCAATTTCTTTGACCATGGAACTGGAAATATTTTGATTTTTCGGTTTTGCAAGTAGTAAAACGGTCTCAACATCTGCCAGAGCACTGTTCATTCCGGCAATATCACGTTCATACTCGAAATCTTTACCATTTCGAAGCCCTCGAACGATATACTTAGCACCAACTTCGTTCATGAATTGAACTGTTAGTCCCTTCATGATTGCTACCTCAACATTTGGCAAATCTTTAACGACAGTACTAATTAATGTCATTTTTTCTTGTGGTGTGAACAGTGCCGCTTTGCTTGTATTATTACCAACACCTACGATTACTTTTTCAAATATACCACTAGCACGTTTAATAATGTCTAAATGACCGTTGGTTAACGGATCAAAACTACCAGGAAATACTGCTATACTCATAATTTAGCCCTCATATTGATATATCGTCACTACGGTTATACCATAATGTTTCTGTTGAATGATTGAGAAATCATCACTTTCATTCGGTAAATTTGCCTCATCGTTGCTTTCAGCCAATATAATAGCACCCGAGTTTAATAACCCATTTTCTGCCATAAACGACATATCTGCAGCAATGGTTTCTTTAGCATATGGTGGATCCAAAAAAATCAAATCAAATTTTTTTGAATTGGCTACAAAATTAAGCAAAGCTTGTTGCGCTGGCGACTTTAGGACCGTAAACTCATCAGCATGGTGTGTCTTCTCAATATTCTCTTGAATGATCTTAATTGCTTGGAATTGGCGATCTACTAACGTAGCATGCATCATACCTCTTGAAACAGCTTCAATGCTCAGGCCTCCTGTACCTGCATATAAATCAAGTACATCCCCGCCGTCTAAATACGGCATTAACATGCTAAACATGGCTTCTTTCACTTTATCCGTCGTTGGACGTGTTTTGTCGCCATTGACTGCTTCAAGGCGTGTTCCTCGAAATCTTCCTGATACTACCCGCATGATTATACGATATACAAACTCTTAGTTTGTATTTCCTCCTTCATCATAATTTTCAAAGAAAATATCATCATGCAAATTGTCTAAATCAGGATTAATTTCCGGACGTGGCGACATGACGACTTTTTTTACAAACTTGTATTGCTTAATTTTTTCAACTAATTGTTCAACATTTTCATCATTCACATATAAACCCACAAACATCATCTTGCGAGATATGTAAGTAATTTGACCAAACTTCTTAAGCTGTTGTGCATGCCTTATATTATTGATATAGATATAAATTGCACGGCGTGGTTGTATTTGAAATGTCATCGATAATCCTTTCTGGCCACTGTATCATTTGGATGAATGACTGGTTTTTTCTTCTGTTGCGCAGCAATATTCAACGTTAGACCAATGGCAGCGCTAAAGGCTATATATGATGATCCACCACCAGAAATAAATGGAAAAACAACACCCGTTATTGGTAACACACCAATAACGCCACCTAAATTAACAAAAGCTTGGATAAATAATAAGGTAGCTACACCATACATGACTAATCGTTGATATTGACGTTTTTGTCTAATGCCCAAAATAATCAGGCGCGTAATGATTATTAATAGTAAAATTAACACAATTACAGTCACTACTGCCCCTAGTTCCTCTGTCATTACTGCCATAATAAAATCCGTATTTGATTCAGGTAGATATGGCTTTATGAGAGAATTTCCTAAACCAACACCAAACATGCCACCATGAGCTATGGCGTAATAACCGTATAGTAGTTGACGGCTTTGATCTGGGTCAGCCCAAGGATTAACAAAATTAATTAATCTTAAAATACCATAATGCGTACTACCGGTCAGATGAAATACTTTATCGATCAAATTAATGATTGGCTGTAAAAGTCCAAAGCCAATGCCAGCGATAGCAAACCAGGCAACGGTAATCTTTTTAGACACCCCAGCTGCAAGTACAATGGTTAGCATAATGATGGCGGCAATAATCATATTACCATTATCTGGCATAATAAATAATAAAAATAGAGATGAAAAAGGTAAAAACCAAGCATTGATTTGGCTAATTGGCTGTTGTGGTAATTTAACGTGTGGTTGCCATGGATGTTTAGCAAAAAAATCAGCAAAGTATAATATCAAAACTAATTTTAAAAACTCAGCCGGCTGCAAAGTAATAATCCCCAGTGGAATCCAACCGTGAGCGCCATTAACTGCTGGCATTATTCTGGCAATAATTAAAAGCCCAATTATACCAAACATCATCACCTTTATCCATTTTTCATTGCGCCAATTGTTAATATTAAAATGAAATAAAGTAAACGCACCAATCCAACCAATAAAAACAAAAAGAAGTTGTTTGTAAAAGTTTAGCATTGCTGAATTCGTTAAGCTCGCCGAAAAAACCATTACCACACCCAACGCACTGAGTATGGCAAATGGTACCGCAATCCAATAATCTAATTTTCTGATTTTTTTAAACATTAATCGCCCATAATAGTTTTAAGATTTGCATCATCCAAATTTTTGGCAATGGCCACAACAAATGCTTTAGATGCTTCAAAATCCTTAATTGACCAAACTGTTTGGTGGGTGTGTATGTAACGAGAAGCAACACCTAATGCAACGGCTGGTACACCAGTTAACTCAGTTTGAGCTGCTGCTGCATCAGTTCCACCCTTGGAAACAAAGTACTGATAAGGAATATGGTTATCTTCAGCCACAGATAACAAAAATTCTTTTAAACGCAGTGGCATAACAACAGTTGGATCAAAAACACGTAATAACGTTCCTTGATCTAGGATTCCTTGGTGTCCATTTTGTCCTGAAGTATCATCTGCAGCACTAGAATCAACTGCGAAAAAAATATCTGGTTTCAGTAAATTGACGGCGCCATGTGAACCGCGTAGCCCAACTTCTTCTTGAACATTGGCGCCCATTATCAAGGTATTGGGTGTCTGAACATTTTCTAGTTCTTCCAAAGCGTCTAATATTGTCACAAGTCCAAATCGATTATCCCATGATTTAGATATTACGCGCCTTTTATTTGCTGTCATAACAGTTGATACTTGTGGCACAATAAAGTCCCCAGGACGGACACCAAATGACCACGCTTCATCCTTGTCCAAAAATCCGCCATCAAATAAAATATCCTCTACGGTTGGCATCTGTGGGCCGTGAGCGCTGCCGCGTAATAAGTGTGGTGACACAGAACTTGAAACAATAGGATACTTACCTTTACTTGTGAACAAAGTAAATCTCTGCGAACTAATTACTGCTGGATTCCATCCACCAAGGGCGGCCACTTTAAGTGCACCACTAGGCAGAATATCTTTCACAATAAATCCAACTTCATCCATATGCGCTGCAAACATTACACGTGGACCTTGTCCTTCTTTAACACCGTAAACACCACCAAGTCCCTCTTGGTGGATTGTATCAACCAATGGTTCCAAATCAGAACGGAAAGATTGACGAATAGCGTGTTCTTGACCAGAAGTGCCTTGTAGTTCCGTATACTTTTTCACACGAGCCCATGTTCTATCATTCATTCTAAATAAATCCTCTCACTAAATCCTTCTTCATACTCGTACAAAATAGGTTCGCCATTGTCAATCTCAAGACCGTCTATGTCTTCATCGCTAATATGTTCTATATATTTGACTAAAGCACGTAAGGAGCTACCATGTGCGACGATTAAGACATTTTTATCCTGCTGTATCTGAGGTAAGATTTCTGAATGCCAATAAGGAACAAGCCGATCACTGGCCATTTTCAAGCTCTCACCACGTGGTTCTAAGTCTTCCGGGTAACGTCTATCTGGAATAACGTGTTCTAGTAGTGGTGGCGTAGCCGTATAACTACGTCGCCATAAGGCAACTTTATTTGCGCCATATTGTTGACGAGCGTAATCTTTATTCAAGCCACGTAATGCACCATAGTGCCGCTCATTGAGTTGCCAAGCCTTATGGAGTGGTAACCACAACTGCTCAATTTCTTCCAATATAATATTGTCAGTTATGATTGCGCGCTTTAAAAAAGAAGTAAATGATACATCGAATTGCAAACCATGTCGCTTCAAAACTTCACCAACACGGTTCGCTTGTCTAACCCCTTTTAAGGTCAGTGGAACGTCAGTCCATCCGGTAAATTCATTGTCACGGTTTGCTGTTGACTCTCCGTGGCGAACTAACACAAGTTTAGCAGCCATATGCAACTCCTTTTTTATACTCTTCCTATTATATCGTTTCAATCATTTTAAAGCTACGTAAGCAAATATTGGATTGCTCACAAATGATCATTTTTTAATATTAGTATGATTATATCATTATTCGAAACATCAATTATCGACGATGTCAGCTCGAAGATATTTTAATTTATCTCCGAATTTAATTCAAAAGACATGAAAAAAATCTTAGTAAAAACCTAGTGTATCCAGCCTTTTACAAACAGATGTCTTTCTTATAAATTTTAGAACAAAACCCTAGTCAAATAACCACTATTCGTTTAGAATATATGTTCAAGACATTTTTATCTATATTGGAGAGATTATGCGTGATTTAACTCAGGGGAACTCCCGCAAAGCAAATTTTATTTTTTACAATTCCACTCGTAATTGGAAATCTTTTCCAACAATTATATAATTTTTCCGATACGCTGATTGTTGGGCAAACACTTGGTGTGAAATCTCTTGCTGCTGTTGGAGCAACTGGTTCAATCATGTTTTTAGTTATAGGATTCGTACAAGGATTCACTTCTGGATTATCAATTATTACAGCGCAACGTTATGGTGCTCGTGATATCGCTGGTGTGCGCAAAAGTATGGCATCAACAATTATCGTATCAGCAATAGTCACTGTAATCGTTACCGTGGTGAGTTTTATCCTAATCTATCCACTACTTAAAATCATGCAAACCCCACCAGACATTTTGAATCAAGCATTCACATTTATTAGTATCATCTTAGGTGGTATTTTTGCTACGATGGGGTACAATGTCACCGCTAATGCCCTTCGTGCAGTGGGTGATTCTCGCTCACCATTAATTTATTTGGTTGTTGGTATGTTTGTTAACATTGGCCTCGAATTATGGTTGATTTTAGGCCTTGGTTTTGGTGTTGCTGGAGCAGCTATTGCAACTGTTATTGCACAATTAGTCTCTGCTATTCTAAGCTTTTGGCACATTTATAGATTTGTCCCCCAGCTTCGTGTTGATCGTGACGATTTAAAATGGGACGCAAAAGACATTCGCACTCATTTACACGCCGGCCTACCTATGGGCTTTCAAAGTTCAATTATAGCGATTGGCTCATTAGTTCTACAAGGTGCATTGAATACATTAGGAACAGACGCAGTTGCAGCAACCACGGCTGCGCAACGTATTGATCAAGTGGCTACACTACCTATGATGTCATTTGGTATAACAATGGCAACCTTCGCTGCGCAAAACTATGGTGCCAAACAATATCAACGCATTTTAATCGGGGTAAGACATGCGCTATTTATGAGCATGGGGTTTGGCCTGTTTATGGGTATTTTAGAAATTATGTTTGGTCATGTTGCTGTGTCTATGTTTGTCGGTGCTGATCAACATCGTGTATTATCATTAGCACAACAGTACTTCTGGGCTAACGGTGCCTTCTACTATATACTATCCGCTTTGTTTATCATACGATATGTTTTGCAAGGACTCAATGACTCTAGAACCCCTACCTTTGCTGGTATTGCTGAATTAGTTATGCGGACAGTAGCAGCAATTACTTTAGTTGGACCTTTCGGATTTTTTGGTGCCAGCTTGGCCAATATGTTAGCTTGGACAGGTTCTGTTCTGGTCATGATTCCAGCTTATCTCAAAACCGTTAAAATGCTAAAAGAACAGCATATTTCATTGAATTCCGAACATTTATAATGTTTCGTTCGTTTATTAAGCGCTTTCACTTGCTGTTTTTCCCTATTATTCGCGAAAACATCTTTTATTTTCTCATTTTTAATTTAATTATTAGTAAATGACTGCTAAAATTAAATTGTACGTTATTCGTAACTAAATATTTGGGAGGCAATCATGTCTACGATTGCACATTATTTCAAACTTGACGAACTCAACACAAGTGTTCGGACCGAGTTTATTGCTGGTTTAACTACTTTTGCGTCGATGGCTTACATCTTATTTGTTAACCCTACTGTTTTGGGTGCAGCAGGTATGGACAAAGGCGCTGTTTTCACAGCGACAGCAATTGCTTCAGCTGTCGCAACTATCTTCATGGGTGTCGTTGCACTCTACCCTATTGCTATTGCCCCAGGGCTTGGTGTGAATGCTTTCTTCGCTTATTCTGTTGTTATTGGCATGGGCGTAAAATGGGAAACTGCTATGGCTGGTGTGTTTGTAGCCGCATTGATTTTCTTAGTTTTAACGTTTTTCAAAATTCGTGAGAAAATCATCAATATTATCCCACAAAATCTAAAACTCGCTATTGCTTCGGGAATCGGGCTATTCATTGCTTTTATCGGATTGCATGATGCGGGGCTGATTGTAGCTAACAAAGACACCATGGTATCTTTGGGACATCTGTCATCACCTACATCACTATTATCAATTTTTGGAATTATTGTTACTTTCATATTGATGAGTCGTAAAACACCGGCTGCCATATTCATTGGTATGATTTTAACATCACTTGCTGGTATTCTAACCGGTCTAATCAAATTACCATCTGCCATTATTTCACCTGCTCCCTCACTTGCACCTACATTTGGTGCTGGCGTTATGCATGTTGGTGATATTAATTCTCTGCAACTAGTCACAGTTGTTATTACCTTCTTGATTGTTACTTTTTTTGACACAGCTGGTACAATGATTGGCTTGGCCACACAAGCTGGCTTCATGAAAAACAATGAAATGCCACGTGCTGGCCGTGCCTTAATGGCTGATGCGGTTGGTATGACAGTAGGTGCCGTTATTGGTACTTCACCTACTTCTGCTTATGTTGAATCGTCATCTGGTATTGCAGTTGGTGGTCGCTCAGGATTAACTTCCGTGTTCACTGGAATATTTTTCTTATTTGCTCTGCTCTTCTCACCACTTTTATCTGTTGTTACTTCACAGGTGACAGCACCAGCGTTAGTAGTAGTTGGCGTCTTAATGGCCAAAAACTTACGCTTAATTGATTGGGAAGATTTGGCTATCGCAGCACCAGCATTTTTGATTGTTATTGGTATGCCCCTAACCTATTCTATATCAGATGGTATCGCGCTTGGTTTCATCTTATATCCAATCACAATGATTGCAACTGGTCGTATTAAGAAAGTACATCCTCTGATGTATGTATTAGCGATTATGTTCATTGCATTCTTAATGATCATTGCGCATTAGAAACACAAAAAAAAGACCTCGCTTAAATTGCGCGTCTTTTTTATTTTGTTAATTTAAAATTCTTGACGTAAATCACGAGCATTTGCAAGAGCAGTTTCAGTAATATTGTCACCAGATAACATCATAGCAATTGCGTGAACTCGACCATCTTCATCCAATGGTTCTACTTGAGTGAGTGTACGATCATTTTCAGTTAACTTTGAGATCAAATAATGATGAGTTGCGGCAGCTGCAACTTGTGGTAAATGCGTAATTGCTAAAACTTGTGAATCGGTTGAAATTGTGAGCATTTTTTTTGCTATTGCCTGAGCCACACGACCGGAAACACCTGTATCCGCTTCATCAAAAACAATTGAAATGATGTGCTGCTGCTTAGCAAATGTAGTTTTCAGTGCTAACATCAGGCGAGCAGCTTCTCCACCTGATGCGATCTTGACCAAGGGCGCCATTCCTTCTCCAACGTTAGTTTGGACATAAAATTCAACTTTATCAATTCCCGAGGAGATATAGCCTTCAACTGGATCAAAGTGTACAGCAAACTCGGCCCCATTCATTAATAAATCGTTCAATTGCTGATTAACATTCTTTTCCAAATTTCGGGCTACTTTTTGTCGGGCCTCACGTAATTTAATCGCTTTTTTTCTTAATAACTGGCGCATGTCATTTTGTTTGACCTGTAGTCGTTCAACATCATATTCATCATCATCTATAAGCGAAAGCTCTTTTTCGATTTTGGCTTGAAAATCTAAAACATCTGCAACCGATGTACCATACTTGCGTTCTAATGAGTGAATCAGCTGAAGCCGGTCATCAATACGAATTAGTTCTGCCTCATCGTATGTTAATTCACTCAATTGTTCGTCAACATCACGGCCAACATCTTGGGCCGTGTAGTAAGCTTCGGAAATCGTTTTTGCTAGCTCAGCATATTGATCATCATATTCTGCAATATCTTGTAGTTGATGAACTGCTTCAGCGAGGGAGTCTATGGCTCCGCCTTGCTCGCCGCTTAGTGTTGTCTGCGTTAACTGAAGTCGATCAGCAATTTTTTTGAAATTACGTAACTTATCACGTGCATCTAATAAATCATTCTCTTCATTTGGCTGTAAATTGGCTTCCTGCAGTTCTTCTTGTTGGAATTTTAAAAGATCTAAACGTTGTGTGATTTCTTGTTGTGACGTTTGAATATTTCTAATACGAGTGGTGATAGAACGAAACTTTTGAAAAAGTTCTTGGTAATCATTTCGAAATTGCGTAGTTTTTTCATCACCAAAAGCATCCAATAACGGTAAATGTTCCTCTGGATTCAGTAATTGCTGTGCATCATTTTGTCCTTGGATATCAACTAAGTAACGACCAATAGCCGCTAAAGTTTTCAAATTGACAAGAACACCATTGATTCGAATAATACTCCGCCCATTTTGGTTTAATTCACGATAAATAATAAGTTCATTATCATCGCCTGCTACACCACTTCGAGCAATTAGATCTCTTAGCTTTTGATTATCCGGAACACTGAAAACTGCCTGTAGAACAGCTTTTTTACTGCCATGACGAACCATTTCAGAGTTCGCACGACCACCAGTTAACATAAAAAGTGCATCAATAATAATTGATTTTCCAGCACCTGTTTCACCGGTTAAAACACTCATACCTTCTTCAAACTGAAGATCCACTTTTTCAATAATCGCAAAATTTTCTATAATTAGATTTTCTAACATAAGTAACTCCATCAACGTAATACATGCTATACGTTGTTATTTTTCAAGTAACTTTTGAATAATGTTAATCACTTTTGCCGTAGGAATACCATCTTTTAATAATACGAGAACCGAACCATCATCGCTTATGGTCGCAAATATTTCCGGTAGCTGCACTTGCTCAATCAGGTTTGATACCAATTGACCATTTCCAGGTTGAACTTTGATCATAATCATTCCACGCTGCGCACGCAAACTCAAAAATGATTGCTGTAGCGCTCGACGTAATCGCTGTAAATATGGCCTGTCATCGGATTTTGGTAAATGATACAAAAAGCCATCGTGGGAATTTGGAACTTTAATTAATCCCAACTCATTAATATCACGCGATATTGTAGCTTGGGTAACCTTTTCGCCAATCTTTTCAAAATACGCAACAATATCTTCCTGACGACCCACTGGATGCTCTTTAATGAGCGACAACAAGGCTTTTTGGCGATCTTTTTTATTCATGATCATTCTCCTTATGATTGAGTTGCTCATAAGTGCGTTCAAGTAACCTGTCAATATTAATATGTTCGCTGATTTCGGCTTGATTTGATCGTTTCAGTACTGCTAAGAACTCAATATTACCTTGTCCCCCTTTAATTGGCGAGTAGGTTAAGTCCGTAATGCTAAAACCATCAGTAACCATCATTTGTGTTACTTTTTGTAAAACTTGTTTATGAACAGCTGTATCTTTGATAATACCGTTCTTACCAACATTTTCACGTCCAGCTTCAAACTGTGGTTTAATTAAGGCCACAACATTACCACTCATAGTAATAATGTTGGCTAGTGCTGGTAAAATAAGTCCCAAAGAAATAAATGAAACATCAATTGTAGCAAATTCTGGTTGTCCGTATTTAAAATCAGCTAATTTTGAATAGCGAAAGTTTGTATTTTCCATAACTTTCACACGATCATCGTTTCGTAACTTCCAAGCTAGTTGATTGGTACCCACATCTAGTGCATAAACAAGTTTGGCACCATTTTGAAGTGAAACATCAGTAAAACCGCCCGTGGAAGAACCAATGTCTAACACCGTTTTATTTTCAACGGTAATATCAAAATCATTCAATGCTTTTTCTAACTTCAATCCCCCACGGGAAACATATTTTAGCTGTTCACCTTTGAAATGTAGTTCCGTTGTCACGGGAATTTTTTCACCCGCTTTATCTAAACGTTCTTCGTTATTGCCAAGAATCTGACCAGCCATCACAGCACGTTTTGCTTGCTCACGTGACTGAAACAATCCTTGTTGGACCAGCAATACATCAACACGTTCTTTTTCAATGCTCATTTTTTATCTCCAATTAAACTAACAAAATCATCCAGCAAACGTCGATCAAATTGTTGATCTTGTTCAACAGTATTAGCTAATATTTCTTGTGTTGAGAAGAGGTATTGGTCAAGCACACTTTGTGCCTCTTTAACACCCACTATATGTGGCAATGAGTTCACATCTTCTAATTGATCTTGCTGATAATCATCTAAATCATCTTGAATTTGAAAGGCCAATCCGAATTTTTCACCAAAATCATACATTGCCTTCTTCGGATCAAAATGATTATCCTCAACATTGACATTTTGATGGGTCAATATTGCGCCCAACGTTGTTGTATATCTTATCAATGCTGCAGTCTTCATGCTATAAACATCATTTAACAACCAATTTGTACTAGCATTTTGTTCTTCAGTGTGATTATCCATATCATGGAGTTGCCCTAAAACCATTCCTGATCCACCTGCTTCGCGAGCTAAGTTTTGAGTAATTAATAATAGCTCTTCAGTTGGAAGACAATCCTCAACACTGCATGAACTATTGGCAGTCGCTATGACTCCAAAGGCACCAGTTAATAACGCATCGCCGACTAAAATAGCATTGGCTTCACCATATAATGCATGAACGCTGGGTTTGCCACGTCGAAACATATCATTATCCATTGCCGGCAAATCATCATGAACAAGGGAATATGAATGAACCCATTCAATTGCCGTTGCTACTTTCAATATACTTGGTGTGATAGATTCTCCAAAACTTGTAACAACTGCTAACGTCAGCAATGGTCGGAGCCTTTTGCCACCATTCAAAACTGCATACTTCATCATAGCAACTAAATCAGCATCTGGGGAAGCCATTGATAAATCATTTTCCAATTGTTGATTAATTTTTGGAAGCCATTCTTTTTGGAAACTTTTTAAATCAATCATTAGTTAATTCCAAATCTGATAATTCATCATCATTATCTATAACCTTTGCCAATGTATCTTCAGCATCCTTCAATGTCTTTTGTAAATCTTTGACCAAACCAACACCGGTTTGAAAATCAGCCAAAGCGGTTTCCAAGGGACGATCACCCTTTTCTAGCTGACTCACGATACTTTCTAATTGTTGTAACTTATCTTCAAATGTGGGTTGTTCACTCATGCTGTACTCCTGTTATTTTTGCCGTGGCATGCCCATCAGAAAAGTGCATGTCAATTTCATCATTAATCGTAATATTTGTTATGCTACGAACTACTTTATTGTCATGCTCAACAATTGCATAACCACTGGATAATATTTTCAAAGGGCTGACTAAGTCTAATTTAGTACTTAATAATTGTAATCTTTCTTGTACAGGTTGCAATAAACTACGTTGTAACTGCTGCTGTCGTTGCAATATTGCCGCTAATTTGTGTTCTTCATTAATTACTTTTTGTTTTGTTAGCTGTTGCAATGCATGCGATAACTGATCTATTCGTTGATTATACCCCGTGTATAACCGATCCGGTTGCTGAAAAATAACATGCGTTGCAACTCGATTTAATCGTTGTTGCCTCATGTCAATCATCTGTTTAATCCGTGATATTTGCCGTAAATGTAATTCTTGCAAACGGGTGGTCAATTGTTGTAATGTTACCGGTGTCGCTAGTTCAGCTGCAGCCGTTGGCGTAGCTGCACGTCGATCAGAAACAAAATCTACTAAGGTATTATCTGTCTCATGTCCAACTGAACTAATCACCGGTGTCTTCATACTAGCAACAGTTCGCGCCAATTTTTCATCATTAAAAGCCCACAAATCTTCAATGGAACCACCGCCACGTCCAACAATTAACGTGTCAAAATCCATATTATCAATACGTTGGAGCTGCCGAATAATTGTTGGCGCTGCCTTTTCGCCCTGCACTACTGCTGGAAATAAAATAACCTGAGCACTTGGAAAACGTCGTTGCACCGTACGAGCAATATCTTCAATAACTGCCCCAGTTGGTGAAGTAACTACCGCTATTTTTTTAGGAAATAGTGGTACTTGTTTTTTTGGCAAATCAAACAATCCTTCGGCCTGTAGTTTACGTTTTAGTTGTTCATAAGCTAAAAATAGTTCACCAACGCCGTCGGGAGTCATTGATTCCAAAATAATGGAATATGAGCCCCGTGGTTCATATATTTCCACCCGCCCAATCGCATTAATCTTCATCCCCTCTTCGGGCTGAAATTTAATACGCCGTTCATAGCCAAACATTGATGCATTAATCACGGCATTGCTTTCACTATCCTTAATAGAAAAATATAAATGTGGCCCGCGACGACGACCCATATTAGAAATTTCACCGGTAACATAGACTTTGGCTAAATACGGATCAGCATCAAATTTTCTTTTTAAATAAGCAGTTAATGCACTGACCGTTAAATATTGATTTCGTTCTTTTTCCATTTTTCCTTTAAGCCTACTTAATTCAATAACATGTAAATTCTACTACAATTATACATTAAAATCTGCATAAAAAAACAACTAACCTAAGTTAGTTGTTAGTTTGGCGTGCCAGATTCGCTCTGGCTGGCGGCTATTGATTGTCACATCAATAGCAAAGTCGCGTCACTACAGTGCAAGCACTGTTAGTCAAGTGAGATGAGCGAGTTCCACAACAACACTCATCACCTACATCTATACGAGACTTGTGATTAAACACAGTAGGCCGCAATCAGCGCTAATTTTTCAAGCGCTTCGACTCATCGCATACATCAATTATATCAATAAATTATAAAATAGTCAAAAAATATTCTATTTATTTCAGTATAACCAAACAAGTAGTTTCGTTTACACACACGAGCAAAATCGTTATAATTATAACCATGATAAAATTAACAAAGCTTGAAAAAAACTACATTGACCGCATTGCTAACCCCACTAAAACAGCCTTAGAGGATTTAATTGTGCCTATGTCTGATTTAAATGATAAGGCTAAACTAGCTCAATATACTATCGACACCTACAACTTAGGGGAACTAAATAATGTCAAAACCACGGTTTCAAAACACATATTAGACTTTACCTGTCTAGACGATAATAAACTCTTACATGTAACTGGTTATATTGAGGCAGACTGAGGGCAGTTGCTTATTCTTCGACACCCACATCTTCCTTTTCCGCTTGTTTTTGTTCATTAACAATATGTTCAAGTTGTTCATTAAACCATGTGGAAATTTTAGCCTTCACACTCTCAGAATCATCTACGTATGTGGCAACAGAGCTTGCTAATGATATTTTCAAATGGGATTGACTCTCAAATTCATTTTCAGCAATCATATACAGATTGACATCTAATGCGTCTTTTTCTTGCCAAACCAGTTTTCGTAATTGGTTTTGATAGCGCAAGGGTAAATTAATGACATTGGTTTCAACACTTAATGTCGTCCCCGTGGACTCTACTCCGCCATTAATCTGCAACTCAATATGTATAAAGTTTTCATTTTCAATATGTGAATCAATTTCTGAAAAAAGCGCATCAAGCGGAATTGTTTCGTCATCAGCTACGTCTATTCTCTTTGTATAGAATGTTTCATTTTCGATATTGACTAATGCACGTTCACCTGTAATTTGCATCAAAAATCCCCTTTTATTTTCGTAATAATAATTTTTCTCAAAGTTTCTTTCTATTATAAACATAATTAACAACAAATACCAAAATAAAAAGAGCTCAAATGAACTCTTTTTTATTTAAAATTTATGTGGCATGTGATGCCAGAAATCTTCTTTATTTGTCTGACGTGTACGAGCAATCCCCATTGCATGTTCTGGTATGTCATTTGTAATTGTTGACCCAGCAGCAGTAATTGATTCTTGAGCAATGTTAACCGGTGCAACGATTTTGGTATTTGAGCCAATAAACGCGCGATCTCCGACAGTTGAATTAAACTTATTCACCCCATCGTAATTAACAAATATCGTACCTGCTCCAATATTAACATCTTGACCAATAGTGGCATTACCTATGTAAGTGAGATGTCCTGATTTGGTGTCTTTACCCAATTTAGCATTCTTGACTTCGACGAAATTACCAATATGAACATTATCTTCTAAATGAGCAGCCGGTCGCAAATGTGCATATGGACCCACTGTGGTACCATTTTGCAGGATAGCATCTTCAATGTGCGATGATGTAATCACATTATTGTCACCAAGCACACTATTTACGATTCGTGATCCTTGTGTAATAGTATTATTTACGCCGATGGTCGTCTTGCCTAAAATAGTTACGCCACCCTCAATTAATGTATCGGGCCCAATGTTAACCGTTGAATCAATATATGTATTCGCTGGATCTAACAGTTCAACGCCATCAACCATTAATTGATGATTAATTCTTTCGTGCATGACGCGGTTAGCTGTTGCCAATGCTACTCGATCATTAACTCCTAATGACTCTGTAAAGTCTTGGAGTGTGTGCGCACCAATCTGTTCTCCTGAGCGTCGCAAAATGTTAAGCGTGTCAGGTAAATAGTATTCGCCTTGCGCATTATTATTTTGTACTTTTGCTAGTGATTCAAATAATAAACGGTTATTGAATACATATACGCCAGTATTAATTTCTTTAATACGACGTTCTGTAATACTAGCATCTTTTTGTTCAATAATTTTCTGAACTGTCTCATCTTCTCCGCGGACAATGCGGCCGTACCCAGTAGGATCATTGGCAATGGCAGTTAGTACAGTCACAGCGTTATTTGAACGTTCATGCTCTGCAATGAAACCTTGTAAGGTTTCTGAACGAAACATTGGCGTGTCACCAGACATAATTAGGGTGACACCATCGCTGTCTTTAAGTTCTGCCTCAGCTTGACGCACAGCATGACCAGTACCAAGTTGTTGAGATTGCAGTACAAATGAACTACGATTACCGACATGTTCTTGGACACGTTCAGCACCAACTCCAATAACAGTGATTAACTTATCCGTCTTAAGTGGTTCGACAGCATCTAGTACCCAGTCAATCATCGTTTGCCCAGCCACAGTATGCAATACTTTTGGAGTTGTTGACTTCATTCTTGAGCCATTTCCTGCTGCCAATATTAATACGTTTATATTGCTCATGTTTAATTAAGCCTCATGTTTAAATATTTCGTTCAAGTAATTACCCGGCGTAACCAAAATTGGATCACCATTTTTCAAGTTTGTGTCGACATGCAACAATGATGTGAAGTGATCAAGTAATCTGGTTGTTGAACGGCCTTCAGCAAATACTGCAGTGCCAACCACCGTACCATCAAATTCACCAACCAAGGTTTGCATCCCTTGAATTGTTCCGCCAGCTTTCATAAAGTCATCTACGACCAACACACGTGAACCTGTGCGCAGTGAACGACGAGACAATTCCATTTTTTCGACACGCTTTGATGATCCAGTCAAATAATTAACAGATACAGTCGGACCTTCGGTAACTTTCGCATCATCGCGAACAATTACAAATGGTACATTTAACTGATCAGCAACAGCTTGTGCCAACGGAACACCTTTAGTCGCTGCAGTCATGACAGCATCAATATCATCACGTATGTATTGTGTTGCAATTAAACGCCCAGCTTGTCGTAAAATATCAGGACGACCTAACAAATCAGATAGATAGACATAACCCCCAGGCAATACGCGCGTCTCATCATTTACTAACCGGCAAATATCGTCAATAAATTCTGCTGCTTCGGACTCAGTCATATAAGGAATAAAACGTGCCCCACCAGCAGCACCAGGTACCGTCTCCAATAAACCTGTACCACGTTCTTGGAATGTACGCTTGAGTATTGATAGATCCTCAGAAATTGATGACTTAGCCGATTCATACCTTTTGGAAAAATAAGATAAAGATATCAACTTGCGTGGGCGCTCAAGCATATAGCGCGCCATATCGACTAACCGGTCAGAACGACGTGTTTTCATGATGTGTGACGGACCAAAAAAGTTATTTTAGTCCGTTTCCTCCTAAACTTTTATTAATATTTACGACTAATTATACCATTTTTATTTTCTAATTGTTCGGAAACTAGGCATTTCGTTTGAATTGCCATATTGAAACAAGATAAATTATTACTTCTATAATAGCTATAAAAAAACTTGTTGGTAAATTTGTTAAATAAGCGATTGTCAAGCCAATCCACGTACCGAACAAAGCGAAGACAATGGCCATCCCCATAAGCTGCAACGTCGTTTTAGCATAATATTTTGCGCTCGCCGCGGGTAATGTTACCAACACAAAAATAAGTAAGGATCCTACCAATTGTGATGAAATACTAATCGATAATGCAATCATGATTAAAAAGGTATAGCGAACTGATTTTTGTTTCCATGTTTGAAGAAAAATACCTGCTTCGTCAAATGCTAATTGACGCAAGGAGCGGTAATTGAATAGTAGCGTAACTAATACAATTAAGGCTAAAATTATGAGCAAGTATAAGTCACGGTGGCTAATTCCAAGAACTGAACCAAATAGAATGCCAGTAGCAGCATTGGATGATGTATGACCTAGTGCTAAAAATAATATTCCCAAACCAATAGCCAACGCAGATACAGCACTTGTGACATTATCATGTTTCGTATACGTTGATTCCAAGGCGCCAATAGCTACTGAAGCAACAGAAGTTGCAATCATCATACCTAATAAAGCCGGCCAACCAATCCACAAACCAAAAGCTGCACCGGCAAAACCTATTTCACTCAAAGAGTGCGTTAAAAACGCATAATTTCGCGCCACAACAAATGTACCGATAACCCCGGCAACAATGCTGACAATCGTACCTGCTATGAAAGCATTTTGCATAAAATCATAACTAAACATGGCGCACCTCATCTTCTTTGTGCCTAGACGTCATATCCATCGTCAGTGTTTGCAGCTGGGTAGCATCCCCCTGTTGTACTTTACCATTTTCAAAAGAGAGATAGCCATCCGCAAAATCAGTGACCAGCTTGATTTCATGTGTAATAAATAGCACTGTCATATTTGTGGTTTGCTGTAAGGTACGGACATTTTCCAATAATTGCACTTTGTGTTCATGATCCAAACTAGCAGTAGACTCATCTAGAATTAACAAATCTGGATTTTTTACTAAGGCTTGAGCTACAAATGCGCGCTGTTTTTGTCCCCCCGATGCTAGTCCCAATCGTTGATCACGCATTTGATTTAAGTCCATACGCTTTAAAGCTTGAGTTATTAACTGTTTTTCCTCTTTAGTAAGCCATAAGCGGCTACCATGATTGAAATTCAGTCCGACAAATTCAGCTATACTTAAAGGATAATCACGAGAAATATCTCTGAATTGTGGGACATATCCAATACGATTCGTTGCTACCGTTAATGTACCTTCTGTTTGTTTATTTTGTCCAGTGAGTGCTTTAATGAAACTTGTTTTACCGGCACCATTTTCTCCTAAAACAGCCAGAAACTGTCCAGCTAATACCTCAATGTTGATATGCGATAAAATAACTTTTTCCCCATACCGAACCATGAAATCTTTCGTGCTAATGATTGTATTCATTTATCTAATGCCTTTTGAATTTTTTTGAGTTGCGTTAATTGCCAAGTCCAAATTTTCGTGCTGTCAGGCGTAAATTGACTAAACGTGACGACAGGGATGTCATCTTTTTTTGCCATAGTCACAAGTTTTTGTTTATTTTCAGTTGTGTCCTGTGACGTTGTAAAAATAAACTGAATTTTTTTATCAGCTAATTTACTCTCAAGATCTGACATTTGCTTATCCGTTAATTTAGATACATCATCTGTTTCAGCAGCGTATCCCAATTGTGTCATAAGCAAATGCTGTGAGTTGTTCGTAGCGACATACCGAATATCTTTTATTTTTTTTAGGATTGTGTAAAGCGTCGTCAAGTCGCTTGTTTTTTCCACAAATTGCTTATTGTTTTCGACATAAATATCACGATTTCTTGGATCCATGTCACTCAAATAATTCACAATTTGTTGTGCCATTACTACTGTTGTATTTGGGCTTAAATAATACTTCTGTGTTGACGAGTCTGTATGAATATAGTCACTCGCAATTACTAACTTAGGGCTACTATGTAACTTTTGAGCTTCTGTTAACAGCGCACTCGTGTGATCATCTGTCAAAAGTAGTTCAGACTTTTTAAATTTTGTTTTCTGTTGTGCTGTTTTGAGATTGCCCGACATGAGGCTGACACGCCCTTTTTTGCCGGCAATAGCTTTTGCAATTTGTTGATAGGCTGGATTATCTGTCGTAATTTTCACAGCAGTATCCTGTGCTTCAGTTGTGTCGCCAACCATTTTAGCACACACTAAAAGAATCCCAATAGGGATTAACATAATCGTTAAAATTGCATAAACGGATTGTTTATTCATGTCATTCGTTTCTAAAGTGGTATCTGTAATCGCTATAAAAAAAGCCCTTAAGCGGGCAACTCATCAGCGAATGTAATGTCAATATTCTTTGTTAAAATATCTGTATAACTATATGAAGCATGTTCAAAATTAGCATCCTCATCTAATTCGACAACGAACAATGAAGGAAACGTTGAACGAAGAATTCCTGAGCGCTCCGTGATCTTCTTTCGTCCAGCTTGGGCAATAATCGTCACTTCTTGACCCACATGAGCGTCAATCTTTGTTTTAATATCTTGCAAACTACTTGGCATTTTTATACCACCTTTCGTGTAAAAGCTAGTTCAATTATACCATAAATAAGGAATGTTTGCAATTTTCTGCGAATATTAAAACATATTGTCGAATAATTATTCGTTTATTGTGTTAAATTTTGATCACGTAATGCCAAATATAATTGCGTAAATTGTTCCAAATTCAGTCGTTCAGCACGGATTGCTGGATCAATTTGTGCTGATTTCAAAGCAACTGTTAATTGTTCTTTTGTTCCTGCATCTTTACCATATGTTTGTAACATATTATTCCATAAACTTTTGCGGCGGTGTGAAAAACTTCCTTTGATCACACCAAAAAGTTTACCAACATTTTCAACAACAGTTGTTGGTTTTAGTGGGGTTAATTTAACCACTGCACTATCAACATTAGGTGATGGGTTAAAGGAACTCGCTGGTACTTTGATTGCTAATGTTGCTTGTGCAAAGTATTGGATGGTTAACGTTAGTACGCCATAACTTTTCGTTCCGACTGCCGCATTTAATCGGTCAGCTACCTCGCGTTGCATCATAACTACGATATTATCCCAATTGATATTAGACCGAAGAAGCTGAATGAGAATAGGTGTGGTAATATAATATGGTAAATTGGCGACAATTTTTACATGAGCATTGTCACCGAACTCTTCGCTAATGACTTTTGCCAAATCAACCTTTAACACATCATTTTCGATTACCTTAACATTATCATAAGGCTTTAAAGTGTCAGCTAAAACTTCAACCATTTGCGAATCAATTTCAAAAGCTAACACCTTTTTAGCTGAGCGAGCTAACTGCTCAGTTAAAGCACCAATTCCTGGACCAATTTCAATAACATAATCCTCTGCAGTAATTTCGGCTGCTTCGACAATATTATGTAGTACATTTAAATCTGTCAAAAAGTTTTGACCAAATTTTTTCTTAGCTCGTAAGCCATATTCATTTAAAATAGCCTGTGTTCTCGTTGGATTGGCTATGTCAATTGTCTGTGCCATTTTAATATTTTCCTTTAAGTACATCTTCCACTTGCGCACGTCGAATACCAAATGCTTGCAATCGTTTCAACAATTGTTTTCCGTTTGCATAACCAATATGCAACTGTTCACCAACAAATGCCCGCTTAACACGCGCTTCTGGCCCACTTAGTAGTCCTAAATCTAGAAGAAATGAACGATCAATATCTGAAGTTATTCCAATTGCGTGCACTGGTGTAATAACATTGGCCAATGCATTTCGCAATGTATCTGGCGTTGCGTGTTCAACCCCCAATGATTTATGCGGATTATCTTTTGTTGCACGTGCTTCTGCCTGCGTCAAGTAGGCTTGTTTAGCTGTGGGTACTGCTTCTGTAACCATATGACGAATACGCTGACCATTAAAGTCTGGGTCAGTTAAAATAATTATTCCTCGCGTTTTAGCTGCTAATTTAGCTCGCTCAATCGCATCTTCATTAACCGCACTACCACCAGTTTCAATAGTATCCGCAATAACTGCACGCGCAAGATTTTGCGTATCTGATCGTCCTTCAACAACAATCATTTCGTTAATTTTAGGCAACTCATTCATGATTTAAAAATAAACGATGTGCATTGCCGCGTGTCACATCTGATAAGTCTTTAGCTGACATCTCTAATGTTTCAGCCAGGCTATCGATGACAAACTTAACTAACGCCGGCTCATTCGTTTTACCACGATAAGGTGTAGGTGCCAAATAAGGAGCGTCCGTCTCAACCAAGAGACGATCTAGAGGAATTGTTTTTGCTGCCTCACGAACTTCTTCGGCTTTTTTAAAACTTACAACACCACTAAAAGAAATGTGCATTCCTAAATTAATAAATGCCTTAGCCTGCTCTGGTGTGCCAGAAAAACTGTGCATCACACCCTTTTTCACACCTGAATCTTTTAGTATTTTATAAACATCTTCAAAAGCATCACGATTATGAATAATGACGGGTAAATCAAATTTTTTAGCTAACTCAAGATGCTTTTTAAATGCTGCAATTTGGACATCGTGAGCTGTTGTTTCCCAATAATAATCCAACCCCGTCTCACCGACCCCAACAACCTTTGGCTGTTGTAGTTGCTGTTCCAATGTGATAAACGCCTGATCATCAAAATCCTTTGTATCCTCAGGTTGAAAACCAAGAACTGCATAAATATTATCATGGTTATTTGAAATTTCTAATGCACGTTCATTACTTTGTGCATTGTATCCCACCACATTCATTTCCATTACACGAAACTCATTAGCTCGTCCAATATACGCTGGCACGTCATGAAATAATTGGTCATCGTTCAAATGCGTATGGGTATCATAACTATCTGTTGGTGTTTTCGTTGGATCATATATCGCCATTTTAGTCTCCAGTAATAAATTATTCTTTGTTTAGTATATCATGATAAGTACATTACTAATAATACACACGTTTAAAATGAAAAAACCGCTACTTAAGCGGTTTTTTCATCACGTGCAAAATGTTTTAAAACACCGTTAACAAACTTACGATCATCTTCATCAGCAAAAGTTTTTGCTAATTCAATAGCTTCATCGATGGCAACTTTGTATGGGGTTGCTTCGACAGCAGTTAATTCGTAAATTGCTAACCGTAAAATAACTAAATCAGCTTTGTTGATGCGGTTAATCGCCCAACCTTCAGCTAAATGTGATGAAATTTTTTCATCCAAATCTGCCTTGGAACCTAAAACACCATTAACTAATCGTGGCAAATAGTCATCAAATTGTTTGCCATTAAGCACAATTTCGTATAAATCATCAATTTTATTACTTTGTGGATCTTTTTCTAATGCAAAAAGAACTTGAAATGCAGCTTGTCGTGACTCATGTCGCGTTAAGTTTGCCATTAATTAGCTACCTCATTCTCACCAAATAAATTATCAGGATCAATCGTATGATCCGGTTTTTCCGGTATAATTCCGCTAACGTGCACATTAACACGCGCTACCTCTAAATCTGTCATTGACGAAACTTGAGACTTAATTGCATTTTGAATGTTTAAAGCTATTTTTGGTACTGGAACACCATATTGCAAGAAAACATACGCTTCAATCACTAAGCCATCAATTGTTTGCTGTAATTCAACGCCCTTTCCGCGGGCAGTTGATCCAAACACACTGGCAAATCGGTCTGATAATTTACCTCTCATTGAGTAAACACCAGACACCTCTTGTGCCGCGATTTGTGCAATGACTTCAATCACTTCTGGCGTTACCTGCGTGGTTCCAGGTACTTCACTCTCAGTGATTAATAACAAATTCTTAGTAGTTGCTTTATTGTATTTAATTTCTTTGGCCATATTTGCTCCTCGAAAATAGTTTCTAAAATAAAAAGTTCCGCGGGGGAACTTTTTATGATAAACACGTTCACTACCGCTCAAATGTTACTTGTAACTAGGCAACAATCGTGCATTTACCTTAATTAGGCGCGACCTTTGTACGAACCATCTTCAGTGTTAATAATAATGGTTTCACCCTCATTAACAAAGTCAGGTACAGTAATAGTAGCACCAGTTTCAACCGTTGCTGGCTTTCCTGAACCAGTTGCTGTTGCGCCTTTGATACCTGGTTGCGTTTCTGTTACCTTCATTTGAACAGTTGATGGTAGTTCTGCACCAAGCACTTCATTACCAAACATGGTAATTTTAACTTCCATACCTTCAAGCAAAAACTTCAAAGCATTTTTTAAATATTCATCAGGAATGTTGATTTGATCATAACTTTCAACATCCATAAATACACGGCCATCATTTTCAGCATATAGGTAAGACATTGGTCGTGTTGTGATATCAGCTTGTTCAAACTTATCTCCAGGACGGAAAGTAACTTCATTAACCGCACCAGTTCGTAAATTCTTCAATTTTGAACGAACAAACGCACCACCTTTACCAGGCTTAACGTGTTGGAAATCCAAAACACGCCAAATTGAGTTTGAGTATTCAATAGTCAAACCTGTCTTTAAGTCATTCATGCCGATTGCCATGATTAGTATCCTCTTTATCCGATAATATAGTTTATTATAACAGAAATCCGTAATTTATGCAGACTTCAAACAAGTTAATATTCTATCACAAATCCTGATTAGGTTCAATATTTTTTTTGTTTAACTCCGGTTGGACAATTAAGTTTTGGAAGCGTTTCAGTGTTTTAAGAAAGGATTTGCCTTCTTCTACACCAAAAATATCCAACCATTTATGAAAACGCTGTTGCACTTTCATCGTCATCTGTTTTTCAACAGCCTTCCCTTCTGACGTCAAAACTAGTAGCACACGGCGATGGTCTTTTTCATCAGGCATATGTTTTAAGTAGCCACAATCAAATAATGGTTTTAATTGGCGAGCAACAGCTCCTTTGGTTACACCACGATCTTTAGCTATTTTGGTCATCGTTAGTGGCTCATCACTATCCGCAACAGCGGCCATAATAAGCCACTGCTCAAAAGAAGCACCATATTCGCTCGTTGGTTGCGAAATTAGTTTTTCAAGATTCTTTAATGCCGACATATATACATTAATAGATTCATTCAATAATTCTGAGTTTTGCATACATCAACCTTCAAAATTTTCTAAATACTCGAACATTGCATCAATTGAATCAAACATTTGAATACATCTCATATCATGCTCACTTACAAAACCATCTTCGTAAACTTCATTTAACCATGCCCAAAATTTATCATAGAAACCGTTAACGTTAAAAAGTGCCAACGGTTTATCGTGTAAATGAATTTTTGACCAACTGATAACTTGTGCTATCTCCTCTAAGGTTCCAAAACCACCTGGTAGCACAATAAAAACATCAGAATTATCCATTAATAGTTGCTTACGATCTGTCATCGTGTTCACTTCTATTAACTGCGTAATTTCTGAAGCCTCAAATGCCTCCTCAGCAAGATTACGAGGTGAAATCCCTAGAACTGAACCACCGGCTTCCATGGCACTTCGGGCGGTGGCACCCATTAAGCCATCCTTCCCTGCGCCAAAAACCAACTTGATTTTTTTCAGAGCAATTCTTTTACCAAGTTCTTCTGCTGCCTCTATGTACTGTGGGTCATTACCTGATTGTGATCCCATAAAAACGCCAATAGATGATATTTTCATATGTTTATCCCTAATAATAATTTATCAATTATTGGTTTATTAATCAAGCAAGTGGTTGAAATCTTAGTTTATGTGGTAAACTAGAAAATAAGGTTTTGTTCGTGACAAATTACTATACTATATTTAATGGAGGCATTTATGATTTATAAAATTTACTACCAAGAACACCCTGAACGCAATCCAAAGCGTGAAACAACAATTTCAATGTACATTGAGGCCGAAAGTTTGCCACAAGCACGTGAAATTATTGAAGAAAACACAGAATACAATGTGGAGTTTATCGAAGAATTATCTGATAAGGCTGTAACTTATGAAAAGGCCAATCCTAACTTCGAAGTTACAACATTCTAATGACATATTCTGTAGATATCAAACCTAACGAAGTCGCAGTTTATGCGCTAGGCGGTTTAGGCGAGATTGGTAAGAACACGTACGGTATCGAGTACCAAAATGAAATTATCGTCGTCGACGCGGGCATTAAGTTCCCAGAAGACGAATTGCTCGGTATTGATTACGTTATTCCTGACTATACTTATTTAGTTGATAATATCGATCGCGTTAAAGCACTGGTTATCACCCACGGACACGAAGACCATATCGGTGCAATCGCCTACTTTTTGCAAGCTGTTAATGTTCCAGTTTACGCTGGCCCATTAGCAATGGCATTAATTAAGAACAAACTCGAAGAAAAACAGATGCTTAATCGCGTCGAACTTCATGAAATTACTGATGGCTCAGTACTGGAATTTGATCAGTTAAGTGTCGAGTTTTTCCGTACCACTCACTCTATACCTGACGTATTTGGTGTAGCTGTACACACACCAGTTGGGACTATTGTAGAAACTGGTGATTTTAAGTTTGATCTGACACCAACTACTAAGCAGCCACCTAACCTTTGGTCAATGGCACGTATTGGCGAAAATGGTGTATTACTCATGATGAGTGATTCAACCAATGCTGAACGCCCTGAATGGACGAAGTCAGAAGCATGGGTAGCAAAATCTGTTAACCATATATTTGATAAAATTCAACATGGACGTATTATATTTGCAACGTTTGCTTCTAATATGAACCGTGTTCGCATGGCTACAGATGCAGCTATTGCACATGGGCGTAAAATTGCGGTATTTGGCCGTTCAATGGAATCAGCTGTTACTAATGGTCGTGCCTTGGGATATCTAAATATCCCTGATGATATGCTGGTCGAACAATCAGAAATCAAACATATTCCTGACGATGAATTACTTATTCTATCAACTGGTTCTCAAGGTGAACCGATGGCTGCCCTGGCACGAATTGCTGAAGGAACACATAAGCAAATTCGTTTGAAGCCAAAAGACAATGTTATTTTCTCCTCTTCACCAATTCCAGGTAATACAGCATCTGTAAACGCTGTTATTAATAAATTACAAGAAGGTGGCGCTAATGTCATCTACGGTAAAGTTAATAACATCCACACTTCTGGTCACGGTGGTCAAGAAGAAGAAAAGTTAATGATTGCTTTGTTGAAGCCTAAATTTTTCATGCCTGTTCACGGTGAATATCGTATGTTAAAAGTCCACGCTTCATTAGCACATGAGCTAGAAGTACCAGAAGACCATACTTTCATTTTAGAAAATGGTGATGTCTTGGCTCTGGATGGTGAAAATGCACGCGTTGCTGGACATTTCCCTGGCGATGACACATACATTGACGGATCAGGAATCGGTGATATCGGTTCAGTTGTGTTACATGATCGTCAAAAGCTGTCACAAGATGGCTTAGTTGTTGTTACTGCAACAATCGATTTGAAAAAGAAAGAGATTTTATCTGGACCAGATATTTTATCACGTGGTTTTGTCTATATGCGTGAATCTGGCGATTTGATTAATGAAGGTCGACGTGTCATTTTCAGCACAATGCGCCGCGTTATGAATAGTTCAAACAATAGCGAGTCAGATATTCGTCAAGCTGTTATTGATGACTTGTCTCGTTTCCTATTCAAAGAAACAGCTCGCAAACCAATGATTATGCCAATGCTAATTTTGGTTTAAATAAAACCGCTATGTATCAACATTTACAAGAAGTTGATTAGCGGTTTTTGTTTTACTTATTTTCTAAAAATTCACTATTATTCATTATTTTTCACTTAAAATTTACTACATTTGCTACAAATTTACTACAAATAAAAAACCGACTAGATTAATTTCTAGCCGGTTTTTTAACGAGTTTCATCTATATAGAAACCTAGCAGGATGCGCAATAAATTGATAATCACCTTGGGAGGATATTATCATGGAGTTTGACTGCCAGCTAGGCGTAAAATAATTCTACTATATTGACATGCATTTTTGCAAGTAAAAAGCCTAACAGATGAATAAGCGAACAAAAATAACTCAGGTAATTATACTTATAGAGCGAAGAAAGTCTGTTAGGCTTAAAAATAATTATACACTACTAATTTTAAAAAGTGTTTTTAAATATTTTGTAATAAAAAGACCCGATAGGGGTAAAGCTTCTCGGAATGCTATCGGGCCGCGTAATTACTTTTAATATAATTACATGATTATTTTAACCAATAAATTCTCCGAAAACAATAACTAATATTAAATCCATCAAAAATCGCCAAGTTCTACATTTACGTTTGTTTCTTTCTTGATATGTTTCGCTAATTCAGGCATACGATCCTTTTCAGATTCATTATATCTACCTATTTGTTCAGAATGTGTGGCCATACCTATTTTGGCGTACTCAAAGAACACGTTTAACTGCTTGGAATATTTTTGATACACGATGCGCACCCAATACAGGGTGTTCTTCTGTTTAGTGAATCGCTTCTTGATTTCTTCGATTAGTTTGTCGTCGTAGTTCATAATGTCACCTCTATGACATTATACGAACACTTGTTCCTTATTGCAATTTTTTATTTATAAATGAAATATAGTATAATTACCATTATATAAAGATTTATGGAGAATAATTCATCATGGATGGAACTATATCGGAGACAGAAGTTCACAAAGGTTGGAATATTTATACAGACGTATCTTATGCCTGTGATATCCTTTTTTATGCAATCGCAGGCATAACATCGATTGTAACCTTCATATTTGGTAATAAAACATTTGTAATGTTTTGCCTGATGACCATATTACCGACCACTATAATGCACATTTTTTTGTTTGGTTTCTTTCGTTATTATTACAGCAAACACAGGTTTTTTAAAATCTATGTCACGGTATTTACTATTGGATTTGTATTTTTAATGGCCGTATTAACAACAAACGCAATTAATCAAAACGTTGTATTTGATTACCTAGTTCATAATTTAGGCCAAAAAATGGTTAATAAAATATTTGAATTTATCATGCTAATTTCAATCATAGAAATCATTACCTTTAAGATGACTGTAAAATCGCTTTCAAAAGAAATAACATCTTACGTAACTGACAAAAGGGGATAATAAACCATGAACATGATTTTATACTATGTTATCTGTTTACCTCTTGTTTTAATTATTTCTTACATTCTATCTATATTTATGGTTACCAAAAGCTTTTTCTTTTTTATGATGACATTTGTATTAGCAATAACATCTAGAATAATAAGAAAAAAACGTATTACACTAATACAAGACGATATGAATCGTGATGTAAATAAAATATTATCATCATTACATGATTGGACAGATGATCAAGTGATAGAATTACTTAACCAACCATCCTCTAATCCCGAATGTGCTATAAATGCTTGGAGACAAGCAACTGATACTTCAATTAATCGTTATGAATGTTCTGAAGAAGAGGCTAAAGACATAATTAAGCTCCAAGGAACTTACAGTTTAATTAAGGCTATCAGAACCTACTCCGTCTTATTATCAACAAATTCAGAAATGCAAAACTATATTCATAGCAGCTGGGGTGAACTTAAAAAAACTTTTAGAGAAAACAAAACTAGCAAAAATGATAACAATGACATTAAAAATTTGTTCGTAAACTTTACCAAAGTTATTATAGATAGTGATATTGCAAGCAGTAAAGATTCTGCGACTAGCAAGATAAAATAAAAAACGCCCAACTGAACATTACAGTCGGGCATTTTTTAAGTTATTCAGTTTTCTTATCTTCCGTTTTACCAAACCCGTTGGCGAAACCATCAATAATAGAGGTAATCGACTTCGTAGCCGTTTCATTCAACCCGGTTGAAGCAAAACCAGCCCATACACCTAGCACGATGTCTTGCACTAACTTTGTGTCTTTGGTGTAAAGTGATAAGCCTACTGCTACCAAGGCACCTACAATTACAGCTATTAAGGGAACAGATGATTATTAATTTTGGTAGGTTTTAGCACCTGCACAATTAACCACACGATTACTAAAATCGCGATATTTGAATCTACATTAAATGTCATTATTTCTCCTTATTTGATTGTGGCAAACGCCTTCATCATGCTGACTGGTTCGCCGCCAATTTCAACATTGATAGTTGTTGCTGTTTGACTAATCACTTTGTACTTACCGTTCAAAGTGAAGTACTCCATACGTCCGTTGTTGCCTTGAATATATTGATTACTCAACTTATTACCATATTTATCAGTCAATGTCATAGCTGAAATAGGAATATAGTTGTTGTAATCAATAGGCTTGATACTCATATCAATGTTGACACCGTACATTTTGTTATTGTACTTAGTCCAGTAATCAGCAACATATACACCACTGAAGGTTGCGTATTGTGTCTTAGCTGGTGTACTTGGCGTGTTAGTTGATTGACTTGGCTTAGAAGCAACTTGCTCAGCTGGCTTGTTGTTATCCAATGAACCAACCACCATGACGTTGCCGTCAACTCCGTAGTGATTATCAGCGTATTGCCAAATCTTCACGTTGGAATAGTTAGGGAAATATTGCATAGGTGGTGTTGCTTGATGTGCTGTAGTTAAGTACCAAGCTAACCACAAAGCGTTAGGATAACGAGCGTTAATACGACTTAAATCAACGTATGAGTTCACATAGCTAGTGTAGCTATAAAACATAGGCTTATACCCAGAGGCGTAAATCTGATCCATGAACGCTAGAATAGCCGTTGTATTATTGGCCTTGTTTGCACCAGCGCCTGCTTCATAATCCATTGCGATGTATGAACCTTTGGCTAGCCCTGCATTTTGTGCATCTTGAACGGCTAACTGAGCTGAATAAGTAGCTTCACTCACCGAGTCACCTACTTGTGCCCAGAAGTAACCGCCTGTTTGCATACCAACTGCATCAGCGTTGTGAATCTGTGCGTAGGCTTTCGGGTTACTATAATGAGCACCCTCACCGCCACCTCGTCCACCTAGCTTAACCATAGTAAAGTTATCGCCAACTTGCTTAAACGAATTGAAATAATTTGCTGTATCACCTTGATAACTGGCAACATCAATGCCATTAGTATTAGCTGACACGCCTGTGATCATTGCACCAAAAAAGGCAACCGCTCCGATTGAAGCGACTACCCATCGTTTTAATTTATTCAATTTTCAAACCTCCCATTTATCGTGTTTCCACGTTTCCAATTTAGTAAGCCGTATCTCATGGTTGTCCGTGATACTGTTAGATATTTTTAGCTCGTCTTTTAAGCTAGCGATATCCGTTCTCAATCCATTAATTGAGTTCACAATGGTATTCTTCAATACCCACCACAAACCACCCAGAAGAATAGACCCCACACTTAGCCAACTCAACAAATCATGTGGCATTTGCATTTATTCACCTCCTTTCTTTAACGACCTACTGGCAATGGATAGCTCATAGAACCAACCAAATTACCACAATGATTATCTACAACCCTTACCCATAATGTAGTTGTGTCATTCACATAACTGATAACAGGGTAGATTGAAGTAGCACCAATATCACTAGAAGCTGATGCAATTTCCACGTCTGGGCGTAGGCTCCATGGAACGCGCCCTATTTGATTACCATTGTTTGCCTTAGATACGTCTACTCCACGCCATCTAAGGAACATAACATTGTCCCTTACACGATATTGAGCGTAACAAGGGGCACCATTATCAGACCACAATTTTGAGCCAGTACTAGCAATATCAAGGTTTAGCCATCCGCTGTCATTCAACATTGGGTTATGTTGTGTAACTGTTCCTGATGTAGCAGTAGTACTGAATGTAGCTAATGGTAATTCATAAATAAAGCCACCATTGTTAAGGTCTTCTTGTACTAAATCACCTGTTACAGCACTAGGATATACTTGATTAATTGTTGGGTAATAGTTTGGTTGCCCTGCTTGTCCTTGTACCGTGTTAGCCTTTGATAGGTCAACAACGATGCAAAGATTACCGTTTGAGTTGGCTGGTAGTGTGATTTGTGTAGGACTTGTAACCTCTACTAAGCGCCCCAGAACGATTACTTGCCCTGTATCAACGGTTGCTGTTAGTCCATTGACTGTTATTTTTAATTCCTTACCTCTTTTTAATACTCCTGAAGTATCACCACCTAAAGCTGATTGTGCTGATGCCACTTCGCGCGGTGTGACAAAAGCACGATCACTGGTATACATTGTTATGGCCATTACTATTCCTCCTAATTTGTGGTGCTAAACAAGTCATTTCGTCCAAAGCGTAGATTACCAAAGGTAAGATTAACTACTTCTGAACTACTGTCGATACTGTAAGCTGTAAGAACTGACTTATATTGTGTGTTATCGTAATAAATATTTGATTTTAGCCCTAGCTTTACTTTTTCTAAGGGTAGGAAGTTGTTTCCTAGTTGTGCACTAAATTGAATACTATGAGAGTAAGTGTTTGCTGATAAATTACTTTGTGCTATTGAGTCGTAAGTAGGGTTATCAGTCGCTGTTTTATCAAATAAATATATCTGTACCTGTGTTGGTTTAGCAACGCTATCTGTAAGGCTCTTACTTATAGAACCATCTTTAGTGAGCCAATAGCGTGATAATACTGTAGGGCTTTCCATGTCTGTCGACGCCTGGTCTACGATCCAAAGCTCGTTATTGTAATTTCGTAGGTTTCTTGAATCACTAACTACCCAATTATTGAAATCATAGACATCATTTTTAAAATTCCAGGTGTCTGTTGCCTGATGAAAGTCAATTTTTGGATAATAAAAAGGCACCTCGTTTGAGATGTCTTGCCCTATTCCTGTTATTTCAAACACTGTATTATGTAGTTTGAATCCACGTATTAAGTAGTCTATAAAATTGCTTGTACTAATTCCATCTGATGAGGTTACTTGAAAGGCTGTGTTAGTCGAGTTGGTAAGCCCCTTATTGAGTAAGTTAGTGCCTATATTAGAGTTAATATAGTTGTTTATTAGCTTTAATATATGAGATTCATAGCTATTACCACTCTTGCTACCCACAATAATGTCACCGTTAAGTAGATTCCAAATATAATTAGCACTTAGGGTCATAAGATTACTAGAATCATCTACATCTACTGTGATTATCTGCCCGTAGTACATTAATGTTGCGCTATTATTTGGTCTAACAGCCACATAATCACCTTTCATAATGTTAGTGTTCTTATCAATCGTGAATGAACTGGTAGCATTACTTAAGGCATCCATCTGAATATCATAGCTGAATAACTTATAGGTACCTTTTATAACTAATTTAGCACTATCAAACACTGTAATATCAAGCGCCAAACTCATACTATCAGCCTCTCTTCTTTGAAAGTTACGTCCAGTTGAGCATTTTCATCTAAATAAGCTAATAGAGTTGATGTACCTTCTGGCACTCTTAGATAGTTGTTAACTGAAAAGTCTGCTAATTGACTAACATCACTGAACGTGCCATCTGTGTTATACACTCTTGCGTACTGGTCTTCTGGATAAGAACTAACGATTAACCTCTGGTTATCAGCCAAGTACAAGCTAAATTTAGCTTTACCAACCACTGCACCATCTTGGATAATCTGCCATTCTGGGTAGATGTTACATCTACCTGTGATAGTTATCAAGGATGGGCTACCTGATTGAACGCCATAATATTCACTGTTGTTGTCTAACGTGATCGCTTTTTCACGCCCCGTTACATTGCTTTCAATGTAAACAAATCCATATTTAGTAGCCATTTAAACCTCCTATTCATATCAAATATGTACACCCAAAAAGGGTATTGTATTATCCTGCTGTTGTTGTAGATGTTTGAGCATCTTCCACTTCATAAACCGCATTATCGAAATCAGTCTTATCTTTGCGCACTTGTAACTTATTAGCTTCATACAAATCTTGATTCTGGATTGTCATGTTGCTTGATGTTCCTGAATCTGAAACATTAGCGCTAAAGTAAGCAATTGCTTGACCATCTGTTGTTTGTGAAGTTGCGTTGATTGATACACTTTTATTAATTGTCATTATTTAATTTCCTCTTCTTGTTCTGACTGTGCTTGTTCTTTTGCTTGATATTGCGCTACAACTGACTGTAACTGTGCGTTAACGTAAGTTAGATTAGTCAGTTGTTGCAGTAAATTGTTAATTACGTCTTCCTGTCTTGGTTGCATTTTTTACCTCTCTTACAACATGCTTAATTTGTTTAACATTGTGTACAAACTATAACTTTTACCTTTGACATAAAACAGAACATCATTTGTGTCATCAGTACCAAAACCAGCCTGTGATGGTGTATCAAAGAAGCCAAACCATTTATGCCCGTTTGATAATGTTGCTCCTTGGATATGCAACGCTCTTCTATCTGTAGAACTAAATTGTTGTGCTACGTCAAAACCACCCTCAAAGTAAGTTGGTTGGTGCCACGTCATGATGTCTTCAACATGCCACCCTGCTTTACGTCCCTTATATCCTGCTACTAGGCTAGAATCCCATGACATTTTCATATCATAAGTACCTACACTGTTAGTTACACCGAAACCAATACCATCGCCACCTCTAATGGTGTTAGAACTGTCTGAGTTTAAGTCATAGTCTGAATCTCCTGGCTTAGATGTATGCCATCCAGCTAGTTTAATCATTAGATAGTCTACGTTGTCATGCTCTGGCATTGTTTCATGTCGGAATGTACCTAGATACTCATTTGATGAGCTAATCAATTCAATCTGCCCGTTTAGGACGTTTGTAGTACCTAAAGCACCATCTAACACTAATCCATCTTGATTAAATTGAGCTGTACTACCTTGTGATGTACTAATAGTCATGCCTATTGGGCTAATCTTCACTGACTGATATAACCCATTCCAGTTTGACTGGATGAAATTAGAAACATTACCAGTTAACTTAGCCACGTCTAGGGTAGCTATTTTAGCGCTGGTAATTGTTGCATCACCAATCTGTGCGCTACCTATAGCACCGTTTGCAATCATTGCTGAATTAATCCACGCTGTACCCTTAATCTGGGTATTAGGGCTATCAATCGTCACATTCTTGCTAATAAGGCTCATTTGAGATGCATTACCAACAATCCCACTGATAATTTTGCTGATATTATCAGTGATGCCGATGCTCCAATTATCTTTAAAAAGTGACAATACTGTAGAACTGCTAGATGTGCCATATGTTGGTGTGTATGGTGAGGCTTTAGCCCCTGTGTTCAAAGATGGTCTAGTAATATAATCAGTAGCATTGGCTGATGAGTGGGCAATAATAACAGAAACATAGGCGGTGTTAGCTGGCGCTACTTTGTTTTCAACTACATATTTTTGAATTCCTTTGTACGATGTTCCGTCAATGATGTTTCCTGCACTGGCTGTTGATAGCAATTTCTTGCTAGAATCCCAGAAGCCAATTCTGTAATCCAATGCCGTTGAAACAGTCGGTGCCGGAGCACGTCCAGCTACTATAGAAGCACTGAATACTTTTCCAGCACTAGCAGTAACTAATGCGCTTGTGTACCATGTGCCTACTGCATACGATATTATCCTAGAACCATTTACAACTGGCCAATCTGCAAAACCACTAGCCTTAGGGGCGTTCCAGGCTACACCTGCTGTAGAACCAACAGCCTCACCGTTTGATAATGAATACCATGTACCATTTAATGGGTCGAACTCTGAATTAACTACCATATTAGTTGATTCAACCTGTGCCAAGATACCACTAGCTGTTTGAGATATAGTTGAATTTAGTCCGTTGACTGCACTTGTGATAGAACTTTGTGTAAAGTCTTTTGAGCTTTGCAAAGTGTTTGCATCACCCTTAGTCCTATCAGTTATTTCTGTCTTAATTTGGTTAGCTGTTTGAGTAACAGAACTCTGTAAACCACTAATATTGTTAGTTGCTGTTGAAAGTGTACCCTCTGCTGTGGTTACTCTCTTAGTGACTGAATCAATGTTAGTACCTTGTTTAGATACTGTGTCCGTTATTCCATCTATCGTTACTTGCTGTACAGCTACCTTGTCATTGCTGTTATATGCCCCTGGCACATAATCACCAACTGTAGAATCGAATACCACCATAAAGCGTGACATTAATTGCTTAACGCCCTCTCTAGATTCCATTGATATTCTCATTGTTACAGCGGTATCTGGAACTTTAATATTAGTCAATGATGGTAGTGTCATGTAATCCCATTGATTAGTAACCTTACCCTTAGACCAATTAACATATAAGCCACCGTTTGTAATGTCTTTACCGTTTTTATCCCAGAATGTAATCCACATATTTGTGTAAGTTCCATAGGTTAGTGTCTTTACATACCAACTCATAGTTACTGATGTACCGCCTGTAACGGGCACGTACTGTATTAACCTGGCATAAAATTGTGATGCCTGGTCTGTAGTATCAAATAGCACTGCATTTGATGATGAGTAGCCTTGCCCTGGTAAAGCAGTAACATGTGAACTATCTACAGCATTCTTTATAGGGTCTGAGCTTGAACCTAAGGTAGAGCCATACCAGCCAGACATATCAGGATTAAACTCTGTGTTAGCCAACTGGTTAACTTGACCCATAGAATTTATCTTAGTTTGAATGCTAGATACTTGACTAGTGATTGAATCAGCGTTTACCTTAACCTGTGCAATTTGAGCATTATAATCAGTTTTAGCTGAATTTAAATCCGCCATAGTAGCTCTTAGAGTAATATCTTTAGTGTTTTGTGCTATAGATGTTTCTGTAGCTTTAACACGATTATCATTGCTAGTCTTATAGTTTCCTATGGTTGTTACAGCGCTATCAGCCGTTTGTTGTGCCTTAGATACTGATGTACTTAAATCACCAGTTTTCTTATCATAGTCTGATTGACTAACCTTAGTAGTTACGTCCTTGGCTGTCTGTGTAATATCAGATTGTGCCTTAGTTATACGCCCATCTGCGTTAATCTTATAATTGTTTAATGCAGTTGTTGCTTGGTCTGCTGTTAGCTGTGCTTTAGCAGTTGCACTATCTACGTCCTCTGGAGCTGGAGTCCAATCAGTTGGTATGTTTCCAGATTCCAACTTAGGTAATTTAATGTATACATCCAAAGCTGTGTTAAGACTATTAAAATAGATAATAACTGGATTACTTCCATTAGCCACACCATTTGATGATATTCTAGTCCAATCACTTGGGACATTTCCTGTAGGGCTATTAAAAGGCGCTGAAGCCTCTACTCCTATATGTTTATCAGAATATACACCAGTTCCTTTTATATCAAAGCTCAATGACCACGACTGACCCTTAGTTACTACAGATTGACTAAAATATATACCGGCGTTACCAGAACCACCCTTTGGTGAAGTTATATGCCAAATATTAGTCGTGGCGTCATAAGCTACTTTAGTGGTGGTTGTGGCGACGTTATTACCGTTAGTAAAAGTCAATAGTTTAGAATTAACTAATAAGTTTCTACCACCTACAGCCAGTTTATCAACCTTTGTAACAGTTGCATCGAACCCATCAGCACGTTGTTGTAATGTACTAATCGAACCTGATTGTGTATTCTGCGCTTTTTGCAAGTTACTTACAGTAGTTTTAGTACCATCAGCATCAGCTTCAATGGTAGTCATACGGGCATCTTGTGTGGTGTCTGTTTGCTTGATTGATGCTATATCTGTTTTAGCTTGGTTAGCTGTTTGAGTAACGTTAGTAACATCAGTGGTTAATTGCCCTGTTTTAGCATTATATGTGGATGTATCAACCTTGCTACTTAAACCATTTAGAGCCTGTGTAGCAGTTGATTGGGCTGTAGTTATTTTACCCTCTGCATCCATTTTGTTTTGGCTAACTGTGCTTGTAATGCTAGAAGCTGTGTCATCAATTTTCTTATTAATAACACCGTCCGCACTAGTAGCTACGTCTATAGCATTTTTCTTAGCTGTATCTGCATAACCCTGTGCCTTTGTATCTAGAGCGCCTACTGCTGATGCTCTATCTGATGCTTCCTGAGCTATGTCGTCTGTTACTGACTTCTTAGCATCTGCTATATTCTGGTTAGCTGTGTCTAAAGTACTTTTAGCTACTGTAGCTGTGTTATTCTTAGCATCTTGTAAGGCTTTATCAGCCATAGCTTGTGCTTTATTGTTGAAATCACCATCTTTAACAGCTAAATCAGCTTGTTCTTTAGCCACCTGGTTAATTGTTTCATTAATCTGGGTGTTATTATCAGCAATAGCCTTATCTGTGTTATCAGAAGCTGTCTTGATAGTCTCTTCAATACGGTTACTTAGGTCTGGGTCAATTTTAAGTACCCAATCTTCACCATTGTAGGAGTAAATTAGGAAGTCATTACCATCTTTAAGGAATACTGTATCACCTTTTTGTGGGTTAGCAGGCATAGGGTCACCAGCATTGATATAACTAAAAGGGGTTAAGCCATCACTTGATAATTGAGCGCCACCAAATCCATAAATAGCATTATCTGAGACATGTGTTAGCTCTTCTTCAATCTTATTTAATTTTCCACCTGTGATTATGTCGCCGTGTTCCCATTCCGTTGGTTGGTATGCCAAATTATCACCTCCTTTATTCAATACTTGTTATGTCTACTTGTGCCTCATCAACGTAAGGCTTATTACCGTTTTCATCGTCATAAGCAACGCCCATGAATCCAAATCCATATTTCATGTTTGCATCTGTTACACCGTCTTCTGGGGCACTTGTATAAGCTGTTGCCGTGTTACCCTCTTCTAACTTAAAGTGCCTGAATCTAAGTGTTTGACCCTTAACGAATCCTGATGTGTTACTTGATGCCATTGCATTTAATCGAATGTAAAACTTATTTAAATTATCACCTGATAAGTTAAGGATACTAAACGTATAAACTGCTCTAGTCCATGTGTCATTACTAATCTTTGTGGTAGGTGAAAATGTATTACTTACCCTGAATGCCACACCTGGAACTGTACCTTTTACATCGACTGAAATTGTGTACGTCTTGTCAAAACTGAGGACTGAATCACTCATATTAGCCCATGCTTCTGCTAGTCCGTAGTACCATTCTGTAGAACCTGTACCCGTGTAATTCAATGTAATAGCATCACTGTCATATACAATTGTTGAGTTGATATTATTATTGGTTACACCTGATAAATTAGGTCTTGAATCAGCTGATGCGTTTTCACCTGATGATTGTAGTATCAAGTTCTGATTAAAGTCACCTTGTTCATTAAAAAAGCCTGAGCCATAAATGCTCAAACCTGTGTCAATGTTATACGTCTTATATCTACCTTGTTTGTTGTTATACCAAGGGTTAATGAACTCTATTGTAAACTGCTCAAATAATTTATCGGTTTGTAATACTGTCGTTCCGCCTATTTCTGTCTTAGTTAAACTGGTCAATCTTGCATCGCGATGCCAAGTATCAACACCGGTTTTATACAGCAATGTCAATGGCTGAAAAGATAAGAATGTGGAGAACTGACTAAAGGTTTGGTAACTTCGACTTTCAACATCCCCAAACAATATATTTAATTGCATCTGTCCTTGCTGAATATTTATTTTAGTTGCTTTAAAATAACTTTCATATTGACTGTAAGTGTTTGTAAACACCGTTCCCAATCCTGTTGGTGTGTTACCAAATAAATTTTCAGAATTTAAATCAACACTTTCACCACGTGCGTTATTTAGCACGAACATACTCATATGTACTCCTTTCTAAAACCCGCCCCGAAGTATTGTGTATTTAATGGCGAGTTTTTGGTTTAATTAGCTGATCTAACCGCTCTAGCAATCACAGCTTTAGAAAACTTATTCATAGCAATATCATCTACTGACTGGTTAGCCTCTGTAGTTTGACCTAAGATGCCCGCCAATAACTCAACAACACTATTTAGAGTTTTATTAGTAGCTTCAATCATATTTGATAGATTGTTATCTGAACTTTCAGCAACATTTGTATTAGAACTAGTATTTTGTGCAAAATGAGTGACTGTTTCACCCAACAATTCCATTGCTCGAGATTTTTTAGACAAATCCCAAGGAATTACCGCCTCTGTCATTCCACCCTCTGCAATATTTGCTATATGTGGTGTGTTGGTGATAGTGCCGTTTGCGTAGCCATGTCCTTGACCTAAGAATGATAAATTAGATCCATAACGATTTTTCGCATAAGCTAAACCAGCTAGCAAAGAATCATAACCATTAAATGGATTGCTGTGTCCTGGGAACTTATAGGCATTAAATGTAGCACTAATGACTTGCATCAACCCCTTAGCTAGGTCACCTGATGCGTTGTTAACGTCACCAATGTTACCCTGTACAGCCTTCTCGTTACCACCTGATTCAGTTTGAATCTGACGTAACACCTTATCGACCATTGAAGAACTTGTTGAAAGTCCGTTAGCCTTTAAGGCATCTACAACCTGTGAACGCCATCTAGTAACGCCTGCACCACTTGGTGCACCTTTTCCTCCGCCTGCATTTCCACTTGATTCAAACCCAGACTTGAGTTTTGACAGCATCTTACCAAAGCCATCTTCGATACTCGTTTTAACCATTCCACTAGATGAGTTGTGACCTGTATCACCGACTTCTAGTTTATTGACATCAAAGATCTTAGACGCCATATCAGTTAATGTTTTAACAGGATTGGTTAATTTTTCCATTGCTTCACTAGTCGCATCTGAAACATCATCCCAAATATCAGAAGCGCCCTTAGTCATAGAAGATAAAAATGATTCAATCGATGATGTACCCTTAGCGTACCCTGGTAATGTTTTGCCTAAACCGCCTTGGAATAGCTTAGCTGTATCATTAGCATTTAAAATTTTGTCACCAGGGTTAAGATTAACAACCTGAGCACCGTTGGTACCTAGAAAATCAACTTTACCCGAGTAAGGAGAATACCTTGCTTCAACCCCAGCTTCACCGACAAGCGCTTTTCCACCGGATACGCCTCGAGAACCAGTAGCGAATGCTTGCATCGTAGCAGGCTTATATCCAAAATCACCACCACTTTTAACATCAACGCTTTTAATACCAAATCCTTTGACTAAGCCATTAAAGAAATCGCCTAATCCTTTCCAAATGCTGTGCGTTCCTTTGGCTTGCTTTGAAGCAGCTTCCATAGAACCGTTAGCTTGAAGAACAGCCTTATTAACTACGCCGTTACCTTGTTTACCAGCAGCATCAAGGACGCTATCTTTTTGTTTATATGCCTTATCAACAACTTCATTTCGCTGTTGCGTTGCAGCATTTGATGTTTTGTTTCTCTGACTAGTTGCCTTACCGACAATATCATCATGTTGTTTATTTGCTGAATCAACCGTCTTATCTCTTTGGTCTTTAGCAGCTTTAACCGTTTCATCATGTTGCTTGTTAGCTGAATCTCTAACATTTTTACGTTGGTCTTTAGCCCATTGACTATTCCCTTTGAATTGATTTTCAGATGCTTTTATCGTGTCATCACGTTGCTTATCAGCTGCATTTTTAGCATCTTTGTACTGATTTTTAGCAGCGTTAACGACGTTATCACGTTGTTTGTCAGCGGCTTTAGTAACCTTTTTGAGTTGTTCATCAGCAGCCTTTTGTGCAGCAGCCAGCTTTTTGTCAGCGTACTTTTTAACGTTGTTATATTCTTCTTTAGACTTAGAAGTAATATCCTGTAACTGTTTATTAGTTAGCCGTCCTTTATCCTTGGTTAATTTATCCATCAACTTTACTTGCTCGTTGTTAGATAACTTAATTTTCCCGGTCAAAGTTGTGTGCAGTTTAGCTTCTTCAACAGTTGTTTCAGTTGCGTTTTTGACAGTTAGTTTATTAACAGCCTTTTTCTTAGCCTGATCGTCCTTAGCAAGTGCTTGCTCTTTCTTTTTATAGTCCTTTTGAACTTGTAAAGAATTTTCTCCATACTTAGCAGCATCTTTAGCAATAATGCTATCCCATTTATTGCTGTCTTTTTGCTTAGTTTTATTATATGAAGTTTCAAGCTTTTGGCGTTGCTGTGAATAATATTTTGTCAGTGCTGTTCTATCAGATTGACTTAGTTTTTCAACACTATTAGCCTTTTTACCTTCTTCTTTGATAGTTTTTAATCTATCTTGATATTCTTGTTCAGTAAGATAACCGTTTTTCTTTAATAGCTTAATATCCTGTAAATCTTGCTTTTGCTTTTCAGAATAATATTTTTTAGAAGCTTTATTCAAATCTGAATAAGCATCCTTAGCATCAACTTTCGGTGCTTTGATAGTTATCTTATTATCTGAAAAAGCCTTTTTTAATGCTTTATTAAGCTTTTTCGTAATTGATTGAGCTGTCTTAGTACTTCCTAACGAATCACCAATACCCGCGCCGATTGCAGCACCAGCCATTGTTCCAGCCCCGGGGATAATACTTCCTAATATAGCTCCGATACCACCGCCTATGACAGCGCCGGCACCCTTAGATGCAGCACTGATTTTATCACTAGACTTTTTAGAACTGATAGCAGTTGCGATACTTCCACCTACATCAGCTGCAGTTAATGCTATACCTAATCCTGAAACAACCTTACTGGCAACACTAGCGACTTTTGCTCCAGTAGATACTGTTGCTAATCCGCCTCCTGCTCCGGCAGCTCTTGTAGTTGCAGCAGTTTCAACCATCGTAGTCGCGCCCGCTTTACCACCTACTGAACCAGTAGCGTTGGCAGCTGTATTTAATGCTGCGGTTGTTTTTAAGACACCGTTAAATTCTTTATAAGTGCCAATAGCTGTTTTAATCCAACCTATTGTGTCACTTATCTTTTTAAAAGCCCATATACCAGCAAAAACCTCTGCAAAGGCTTTTATTTGACCAGTATGTGTGCCAATATACTCAACTAAGCCAACTAACTTATCGCCTACCCAAGCTACGCCGTCAGCTATTTTCTTTAATCCATCTTGGCCTTCTTTTGAATTGAAGGCTTTAGCCATTTTAACTGCGGCTTCTGATATAACTGGCAACATTTGTTTACCAATCATGATCATAACAGCTTGTCCAGCCTGGCTAAACTGTTGCAATTCAGCTTTAACAGTTGTCATGTTCTTCTTAGCTAAGTTAGCTACATAACCTTGACCATCTGCTGATTTTTCAACTTTTTTATTTAACTCATCTAATTCTTTATTGTTTTGAGCTAAAATAATACCAGCTTGTTGACCGGTAGTACCGAACAAACTATTAAATACTGAGTTCTTTTGAGCAGTACCCATATTCTTAGTTTTTTCGTTAATAACGCCCATGATAGTTGTCATATCACGCAAGTTACCATTTGAATCAACTAATTGGCTACGACTAATACCCAATTTACTGAGCATATCGCCGGTACCGCCAGACTTAATTGCCTGTATCTTACCGTTCAATTTTTCAATTGCTTCTTGCTGCGTTTTAATGGCAGATGCAGCTGATTTAGAACTCTTTGTACCAGCTTTTTCAGCTGCTTGATAGTCCGCTATCTTTTTCTGATGGTCTGCTATCTTTTCATTTAATGAATCAATTGAAGCAGCAGAACCTTTTTGTGCAGCATCTTGATCAGATAATGCACCAGTAATAGAGTTAATAACCTTACGTAAACCAGTACCGGCTTTATCGGCTTCAAGACCATGGTTAGAAAGAATACCCATGGCTGCAGATGTTTCGGATAGCTTAAATCCCGCTGAATGAGCAGAATCACCAACGTATTCCATTCCCTTACCAAGAGATTGGAAGTCGGTGGCTGTCATATCAGCTGCATAAGCTAACTGGTTAACAACTTCTTTGGTGTTTTTAGTCATCTTAGCAGCGTTATCGGTACGCATGCCGTATGCATCAACAACCTGAGAAGTAACACTCAAAACATCATTAAAATCATCGCCTGAGGCTACTGATGCTTGTAATTCAGACTTCATTGCACCAAGAGCTTCAGCTGAGGTGTAACCACGCTTGATTAACTCTTGATATCCTTCAGCAATAGCCTGTTGTGACTTACCATACTGAACGGAATACTTTGCGCCATCTTTTTGCATCTGATTGACATTTTTTTGAGCTTCAGCAGCTTTTTCACCACCTGTTGTAGCCAAATTTAATGTCTTAACATAAGATTCTTGAAGATTAGTAGCAGCTTGAGCACCCTTAATTGAAACAGCACCAATACCAACAATAGCAATGCTACTACTGTATGCCATGTCTTTGATTTTCTGACCTGCGGTACGAAACCCGTTTCCCATCTTTTCAGCAGCACGGTAAGCACCGTTAGCTCCGCTTGCGTACTTGCTTAACCCATAAGGATTAGCACGGTTAACTTCTGCTTGAGTTAACTTCAACTCATTTTTCATATTGGCAACGTTTGTTGCCGTTTCATTTACTCGAACAGCTTGCCTTTTGTATGCATCACTAGCTGAACCGCTTGCTTGTTCAATTCTTTTCAGCTCTTCTGATTGCTTAACATACTGTTGGGAGAGGTTTGATAGCGAGGCTTTCATATTATTAGCGCTAGTAATATTAGCTGCTCTAGTATTATGCTCTGCTTTCAAAAGGTTGACATACGAATCAGAAACTTGATTCATCTGCTTATATTCTTGTTGCAACTTTGCTAATCCACTGGTTTGATACTCCATTGATGATTTAGCACGTTGTTGCTGAGACTCTAAGCTAGCTAACTTTTGATTAGCCTGTTGGATGTTTCTTTCGTATTTTAAAAAGGACTCGGCACCTTCTTTTGTAGAGGTGTCTAAGCCCTTTTGACGTTGTTGCAATTCAGTTATTTTGTTTTTCTGAGCTTCCATTTCTCGGCTCAGACCGTTGTATCGCTCTTGCGATGCTTTTAAGTAATCGCCCGATGATTTAGCCGCTGCCTCTTGAGCTTTCCAAGCGTTTTTAACAGAAGTAACAGCATCGTTCAAACCACGTAAACTATTAGTCGCTTTTAAAGTGTCTAAAGCAATAGACGTGGCCATCTCCGCCTGAATTCGTTCAACCATTTACTCTCCTTCCCCCGGTATATTCAACCCCATTTGTTTAGCGATAGCTAATGGATCACCAGCACGTTTATCAGGCTCTTTTGCATTAAGCATATTCATGAATGAAAAATATTCCTGATTATCTAAATCACTTGGCAAAATACCGTATTCTTTAAAAAGTTGTTTTTTTAAATAACGCACCTCTTCAAGTTGGTTCTTCTTGTCGAATACTTCCCTTCTTATTCGACCAAATCTTCTTTTGGGTCTTCTTCATTTACCTCTTCTTGACTTTCAGAAGCAAGCTTAACAAGATTTTCGTATTCTTCTTCGCTAACGCCCATCATCATCAGTTCTACATATTCATAAGCATCTGAAAATTGTTTAGATGATACACTATGGGTTAGTTCGTCCATTTCTTCGTCAGAAATACCAAAAATTGACTTGATTACGTCCATCTTAATTTTGCTAGATTTCAACTCATTTTTCTGGATATCAATAAACTCCATACCCTCAGTATCAGCAAGTTCACCGAGTTTTATGCTGTTTTCAATCGCTTCTTCTCGCAAACCAAATGTCTTTTTTATAGATACCGTCTTGCGAATTCCGAACTTATTCAACTTAATTTTTTCTGTATTAACTGCCATGATCTAGGCTCCTTTTATTTTGATATGTACGGGTAAAATTACCCTAAATTTAGTTACAAAACGACGTATTTTTTTAGTGACAAAGTTACATTTTTTCAAATTAAAAAATGAGAACTTACAAAAAAGTTACAAAAATTGTGTAACTTTACGAAAAAAATGTAACTTCTGTATCCCTTGACAGGCATAGCCCGAATAGCAAAAAGTTACAAAGTTACATAAAATACTATATAAATATATATATATATTATTACAAGGTTTAAAGGTAACTATGAGTAACTAAAAATGTAACCCGCCCATTTTCATGTACTATTTATTTCAAAAGCGAGTTAAAAAATACTAATTATTGACCTGTTGTGCCATCAGTTGGTTTTGAATAGCCAGGGAAGGTTTCTGCCATTAACGCATCAAGTGTAAATCCATCTACCAAATCAGATGCAACTTGGTATGGCTCACCCCCGAATTGAGTATCAACAACGGGATTCATTGTCGTTAAAGTCATAACGTCGTTTGAATCAGTTCCGTTGTTAGTGTTTGTACCCAACGTCTTGTTTCCTTCGATCATTGTCCCGTTAGCAAAGGCATAATATATTTTATGTTGCTTATCCAATGTTTGTGTCACAGTGATCGCCGCTACGTGCGCTTCTTTTTCACCATCAACAAAGCCTTTGCTTGTTGTTTGGATTTTACCAAGCAGCTTTTGCTTAGCTTCAAATCCTAGATCAAGCATTGTAAATTCGGCTGTTGGATATGAACGAGCCTTAGTTGAACGTTTGGCCTTATTGTTTGAGTATTGCAAGGTTGGTGCAGTACCCAAGTTCTGAATTTGAATTTGAGTAGCACCTTCAGCAGTGGCATCTTGATGGCCGTCTGCTTCATAGATGCCTGTGTCGCTCAAACCATCAGCGCCTTTTATTAATTGACCTGTTGCATTGTCAATTAATCCGAAATATGAGGTAACAATACCTTGTGTTGCCATGAATTAATCCTCCAAAATATAATTTTTTTCAAAATAAAAGACCTTAGTGACTTGATTAGTCTTCGGGTCATTGGTATGTGATTTAGATTGGGTTGTTTGCCAATCGTTTTTTTCTAATAGCCTTGCCAATGATATTTCTGTGTCAAGAATTGGCTTGGTGAAGTTAATTCCGTAAAATATCTGTACTTCAACACCATAATTCATGTTTCTAAAACGGTTGTTGGCTCTCTTATCCAAGTCGTTAACCGTTTCGGTCACAAGAACTACTGTTGAGGTGACATTTTCGAGATATTCTTCATCGATACTTGTTACAAAAACAACATCAGCAAAACTCATTGCTTCTATGAGTTCTTGAACTTCAAAAATGGGTAGTATCATCAATTACCACCTTTCAAAAGTCGTTGATATTCAGCATATTGAGCCGCTAACACAGCTTGTCGAGAACTACGCCTAGCATCTTCAACAAAGTGATCACCTGGAATAAATTTTGTCCCATCATTTAATATTCTTGCTATACGACCATGGTTTATACCTTTTTTAGTAAAACCAACTAATGAGGTACCATCACGAATGTAATCAATATTTGTTCCAGAAACTTCAATTGAATCAGCCAAGTGAGTTACCTGGCTAGTGTCTTTATGATTTTCATCATAATGTTTGGCTTTAGTAATATCATGGAGCCTTGTCTTGTATACTTCCGCTCCAACTAACGTAATCTTTTGTCTCTGCTTAACGTTAGGAACTAATTTGTTCACATTACGTAGCCATTGATCTAAAGCATCATCAAGTTCCATCAAATGCCCCCAGTGGTTCTTTAGTAATGGTGATGTAGTCAAACGAAACCGGTGTATTACTTTCATCAGATGAAATATATTTGATGTCGTGAACCTTACCAGTTTTTACAAAGCGAACTTTCAAGTTCTCTGTAAGGCTCTCATTGTGCCGTACAGAAATTATTTTAGTTTCTTGTATACTTGTCCCAAAAATAGAATCAGATTGCGTAATCGAGCGACTACGTGGCGCATATCGCATTTGGCTAGTAGAGGACACGAAGCTAGGTGCTTTTTGTCCTGTGTTTTTGTTTAAAACAGATTTAACAGTTCCAAACTCAACTTTTCCAATAAAATTACTTGGTTTTAATTTTCCGCTAACCATTAGTTCCGACCACCTTCCATCTGATTTTGTTCAGCATGTACTGATAAGACTTAGGATAAGCAATTTGTTGACCAGATAAAGCACCACGATTATAGTAATTGAAATCAACTAATGTTCTAACTGCTTGATTGAATATTGGTAATTTGCGATATATTTCAATATCGATAGTACTGTCGATTGAACCGCGAGCATCTTCTTCAGCATATCCAATCAAACTCTTAAGAACATCATCATCACCATCAATAGCTAAATAGTCTTGCATATCACCAACTGTGACACCTGTTGATGTTGAAGGCGCACGAGGTGAATTTGTTTCATCTGCCATGAATTACTCCTTATTCGCCACTGCCAGATGCAGGAGTAGCCGTGTTAGTAATAAAGTAACCGGCTTTGTCATCAGCTTGCTTAACTCCAAATCGGAAAGCAGCACCTAGGTAACGGCCATAAATTTTGCTGTCTTCCCAAGCCAAAGTAATTTCTTGACGGTTAGGGAATAGAACACCACGCTTTGTGTCACCGATAAATGCTTTTTGGTCACCAGCGTTACCAAATAGTTCATCACCAATCACATAAACCGGTACTCCCAGCAACGTCTTTCCGGATGCTTGTGCTAATGATGCAGTTGATTCTTGAAGTAAGTAACGTCCGTTCTTATCTTTCAATGTGTCAACGGCATTGTAGAATGATTGGCTAGCAATAATAACACGTGCATAAGCTGTATCTAAATCAACATTCAAAATGTGCTTTACTTGGTCAGCTAATGTATCACTCGTAGTTGACTTAGCAGTAAATGCTTGCAAAACTGGTGCAATTAAGGCGTTATAAGTGTTAACCTTCTTTTCACCGATTGATTGACCAACCAATGCTGTCAAATCGACTTGTGTGTCAGCAATTGATTCTTCTGAAAGAGGAATTGCACCACGATAAGTATCGACAGACCAGTCTACTTCCTTGAAAGTAGGTTCAGCTAAAGCAGGGTTTTCTGCTAATTCCTTAACAGAATTGAAACGATCGGTTGCACGTTGCAAAATAGGATACTTACCACTTGGAGTAGTAACTGGTGTCTTGTTAACCAAAGTTGATAAGTCAACAACTGAGTTAACTTCAGCAGATGGATCATAAATAATTTCTTCTGGAATCAATACACCAACTTCTGACGAAGTAACTTGTGAAGCAACTGCATCTGAAATCTTTGCACCGCGAGAATGAATGAAATCATTAATGCCTTGCTTTTTTGCAGCAAGTTCAGCGGCCTTATTGTCCAAAATATTAGTCTTTTTACCAGGCTTTTTAGGCTCTGGTTCGACGTCTTCAAAGCTCTTGAGTTGAGAGTTCAAAATATCACGGCGTGTCTTAGCGTCCGTCAAGTCATCTTGAGCCTTCTTAATATCTTCTACTGAAGCAGAATCATCTTGAACCATGTTGTTCAATTTAGCATTCAAATCAGATGCCTTGGTGCTAGCGTCACGGAATGCCGCTTGTAGTTGTTCTTTAGTCATATTTTTCTCCTTATTTACGTAAAATAGCCAACTTAGCTTGCACGAGCTTGTCGTGTTCACTTGGTTGACTATCAGTTGCGTTAGTTTTCAATTTTTGATTTTCACCAACCAAATCTTTGATACGATTGATAATTTTGCGAGGTAGTACATTATTAACAGAATTAGTGACTGGCTCTTTTTCAAAAGTCATTACTTCATCAACTAATCCAAGTTCTAATGCATCGTCAGCATTAATCCACGTCTCTTTATCCATCAAGGCAAGGAACTCATCTACTGGACGCCCTGTTTTTACAGAATACGCCTTAGCTATGGCCTTGTCGGTGGATTTTAGCGCGTTAGATGTTTTATCCAAGTCATTGTGGTTACCACCTGCATAAGTTGACGCATTATGTATCATTAGTTGAGCAACTGGCGAAATTTGAACAGTATCACCAGCCATTGCAATAATCGATGCAGCACTATAAGCTGAACTTTCAATTTGCGTAATAACTTTACCAGGGTAATTTCGTAACGCTGTGTAAATTTCATTCGCAGCATCAACTTCTCCGCCTCCTGAATTAATTCCAATTTCTAAATCAGAACCATCAGTAGGTAAGTTGCCTAAAATATCAGTTGGTGAGGTAACAGTCATGCCTAACCAATCACGATATATTTCTGCATCATCATCATTAGTGATCATGCCTTTAATATCTAACTTCATTCACTTTCTCCTTTCCCCTGCGTCGATGGAACATAGACAGGTAAATTATTAGGCAACACACCATATTGCTTCAGCATGAATTCAGCCTGCGCTTGACCCAAAGTGCCAACTTTAACCATGTCGTTGATTTGGCTAACACGGGTAGCGTCGTCAACATATTGCATATCAAGTGTTAAATCTTCTGCATTCATTTTCAAAGCAATTTCATCAATTTCTGGGGCTACATAACTAATTAAGTTCTCGTAGTACAAGTTCTTGATTTGTGTGCTGTTGCTGTGCTGACTTTCTGTACTATTACCACCCCCTAACATGTCTACAGGTACACCAAACGCCTTACTAATCTGATTAGCAGAATACTCTGCGTTATTGTTTAACGCTTTGAATACATCAGCTTTCATCTCAAATTGACTGAACGTAGAATTGGAATCCAAAACCATCAGTCGGCCATTATTTGAGCCGTTATTAGCTTTTTCAAATGCATCACGTGCTGCATCAGCATCACCCTGTTCCAGCAGTGCGTTACTAATCTGTAAAACAGAAGTTGGCGTGATACGATTTTTAATCAAGTTCAAGCTTTGGTCTGTACTTGCTGTTGAAACGGTCAGCTCTTTAGTCAAACTTTCTAACGGTGACATCCCCACAAGATATTGGTAGGTTGCGTCAGGCATTAACCTAAAGTGAAGTATCTGGTCTTGTGTTAATTTGCGTTCAGGGTGGTTGTTGTATTCAGCTAATGTATAAACAGCGCCTTGGTTCGCGTTGTCAATGTCAACGCTGATAATCGAAGATGGCGGTATTTGTTCTAAATAATCTAAATCCAACGGCACATAAGCATTACCACTCAGCAGTAACTGAATAATAACGCCTTGCCAAAATGAAAAACGACCAATCAACTTTGAAGGTTGGTTAAGTCGTTCGCTTACGTACGTGTTTTCAGTTTTAAATTTAGCACTAGCAATATCACTGGCTATTCGATTAATGACACTAAATATGTCACTGTTTTTTAGTGCGTTTGCACCACTTATATATCCAACAGGAAGACCCGCTATTTGTGAAATAACTGGATCATATCCGTGCGTACTGGGATAAGTTGCGTCACTGATTTTATGTTGTCGATTTCTCGAAGTCATTAAACCCATTCATTTATTCCCTCCTTTCCATATTGAGAATTATCGCCATGGCTATAAACAGCAGTCCTGAAACGATAAAACCAATAATTACATTAAAATAAAAAGCACCGATATCAATCAGCGCTATTCCTATAATAAATAGTATTGCCGCTAGCCAGTTATCAAAAAAATTAGATATACTTTTCATAATTTTTACTATCATCCAAACATCCTCTTAAAGTAATCTTTTTTCTCATCACGGCTCAAATCATTAAACGGATTATAATCATCCCCTTTAAAATCTTCAAAATAGAACTGTGCTCCAGTATGTGCGTTGACCAATGCATCAGATGTATCGATATGATCGCTTGTTCTATTCAAACGGTCAATCTTAACAGCTCCACCTCTGTCTTCAATCAACACAGCATTTGTAAATCCATCAATCAAAAGTGGGTCATTCAAAATAGCAGCGTTACCGTTGATGAATTGTGCTTGCAAATCTTTAGTTGGATTAGACAGCACCTGTGAAGTTGGTCGAACGGTAGATACCGGCCATTCATCGTGGTAGTTTTCGATACGTTTTAACAGCCAATCAGATAAGTTGGGGTCTAGTGCAATCATCTTTACTTTCAAGTCATTATCAGCAACGAACTTTTCTAACCAATGATAAACCTGGTCTTTATCGATTGTTCCCTCTGGACTTCTGGTTATTTCACATAGCCCTTGCTTTTCAAGTTCACGATAATTTAAACCATCTTGTTTTTCCTTAGCTTCAATAGTTTTGGCCTGTGCAAAAGGAATAAAACTGAATTGTTTACAAAAATATTTATCCCTTTTCACTTCACGATAAGGGAATATAAAACCGAATGAGGTATTATCGTTACTTTGACTACCATCAAATCCGATATAAACATCACGGCCATAAATATCAAAGTCATCAATGATATTCTTCTGAATGTTTTCAAGAGATAAATAACTATTTTGGAACTTACGACTCCAAATATTCAATGATTTATTTACAAACGTGGCAAGTTCGCCACTTCTGTCAGCATCATCTCTATCTTTAATTAAACTATTGATTTCAGACTTATACTTGTCCTTGTCCATCTCGTTTAAGTTAGGGTTTGATTTGCTCCAAGTATGTTCTTCAAATACTTCATTTTCACTATCTTGAGCGTAAATAATTTGAAATGTATTATCTGCTTCACGTAAATTGTCCTGTTCGATAATTTTACGCATTAAATCTTGGTCTTTTTTAAATTTAACCTTTGCATTAGGATAAGCAGTTGATATCTTGACAAACATACGATTTTTTATACCGTTTTGACCAGATGTTATTTGTCGCAATGTTTCGTTTTTATCAGGTTTAAGATTACCAATTTCATCATAAACAGCGATAACGTTGTGAAAGGAATCAAAACCGCCACCTTCTGATGTTCCTTTACGAATGGTGTTCTTGCTGATACGACCTATTACTTGTTGTGTTTGTGCATCAACATCATTTTCTTTAGCCCAAGCAGAAAACTCTGGCATTTTTAATAACTTCTTGGCCTGAATGGAAACATCGTTAAATAACTTAGTGGCATGCTCGCTGTCATAGCTAGCAACTAGAAAATCTTGTGATGTTGCTTCCGCAGCAACCATAAAGTAATAAAAGTTGACCAACATGGATGCGATAAATGTTTTACCCTGTCTACGGGCAACGCTTATATTAGACGTTGTAAACCTTGTACCATTCTCTTCCGTACGCCAACCTAATAAGCTATCTAATATAAACGACTGCCAGTTATAAGGCTTCAAAGTGACCTTAAAATTATCAGGGTTAGGCAGTATCCTTGTAAAGTTTTCAATCATAGTCACATATGCAGTGTCATAGTGATATGGAAAATCGTTGTCACGCTGTCTACCCAAGTCTTGCATATGTCTAAAGCAAGCTAGTTGCGCATCTCGACCAGCTATATACTTATCAGTGAACAAAACATCAAAGGCATATTGAGTAGCTGGATCGTTATATTTATCTAAATAACGTTTATAACGTCTCTTTTCTGATTTAACAGCACCTTTAATGTCTGTTACACCTACTAAATTAAATGTCTGCACCGAACTTCACCAACCTTAAATTATCTTGCTTGTTTTCCTTAACACCAATGTCACTTGAAACCAGTTGACCAGACCTTGCATCAAACGATAATCCTAAGTCAACAGCTAATGATTTTAAAGTCTTGATACTGTCATTCATTATTGAGTATGCAGGATTCTTCTTTGAACGATCATATTGTGTTTCTTTTCCTACGACTACTTCTTCACCTGTTTCTTCGTCGATTTCTGTTTTATCAACTTCAAAACTAACAAATATGCCATTCTTTTGAACATCTGATTCAGCCATTCTATATGTTCCATATAAAGAACAAAAAGCTTCCAGATTGACAGTATCTATTTGCTTGATTGTTCCAAGTCGCTTTAATTCTGGAACTAACTTTCGCCACAGCGTTACACCATAACCATCCAAATGACGAGGAGGGTTGTCTTGCAGTTCAGTAAGTTCACTTTGTTTTTCCTGAAACTCTAAATTACGCTCACGTTGGTCTGCTCTGACAGATTCATCAGTGCTAGTCGTTCGTTTGCGACCCGAATTACGTTTATTTACCAAACAAACACCCCCTTTCGTCAAAAGTTTGTGGTATACTAAATGCATATTAATAACACGTTAAACGTTGATATAACAACGTTTCAAATTCTAAAATAGCCCATTCAAAAATTTTTGATTTCTGCATTTGCAAAAAACGAGGACGCCACCTTGTGGCGCTCCCTCCGTTTGCCCCCACCCGGGGGTATTTTTTATTTGTACCCGAATAATAATCACTTATACTGCTAAATTAATCTGTAAAAGCCGTACGATTAAACTCGGCTCCAGCTTTGCAACGCGTTAACCCGTTTTATTGCGTTTACGAAGGCAACTCCTTGATCTTGATTATCTCCAAACGAAATTATTTTCGTTTTATTATTCTTATTCAACAATTTCAATCTAATCAATTCGTTTGTTAGTTGATTAGCTTTCGTTCTGTTCTTCATATCGATTCCTTTCGTTGATGAACAATAACTTGAATGATGAACAACCAATAACTAATGTTGATAACTAAGTTCATCATCAAATGTTAAACAACATCAATCATCTTTCCTTTCATCATGACGTTTAATTGAATCAAGTATCCATTGTCTTACTTCATCCTTACACCATGACTTGCTAGTATCTATGTTCTCTAGGAATAAGCCATCAGTATAGACATCATCTTCAAGCATACCTTTGTACCAATGACACCTCTTGCATATCACCCATAGATTATCCTTATCCAGTTGCTTACGCTTATCTATCTTTCTGGGGATGATATGGTCTACAACTAAGTAACCTTTGGTTGTACTTGTACGTCCACAACATTCACATGTGAACATAGCTTGTTGCTTGAGTCCTGCTGATAGATGCTTCCACGTCTTATTGTGGTAGAACTCATTGGCTTCTTTGTCACGCTTGTTAGCGTTGTACTCACGTTGTTGTCGCTTACGTTCATAAGATGACTTAGGTTTGAACTCTGGCTTAGGTCGATACATTGCCTTGTGTATCTCACAGTATGGATTTTCCTGTGTATAAGGTATGGTATTGTGACAGTCAGGCTTACGACATATCTTTACTCTAGCCATTTGTTTCACATCTGTGCGTTTTTCATAGCTATACGTCCTTGCCTAGCCATATTCAACATGTCTTTCAACTTGCTTAATTCACCAGCTGTAGACATTCTTGTGCTGACTGTAATCTCACGGACGTGCATACCATCTAGAGCCTTAGGACTGCTAACAAACTTAGTGACCCAACTGCCATTAACGACAACGGTTGCTCGCGAACGAATAGATTTCACGTTCTCGCCAAGACGCTTTTGATTGTCTGCATAACTAATCATGCTTGCAATCACGTCCATTTTATCTTTGCAAAGAAATATATTTACTGCATCATTCATAATTTTTATTCTCCTTAAATTTATGTATACAAAAAGCCCAACTCAATTTAATGAGCTGAGCTTACATCACTTGAACAAACTCCAAATACTTTTGGTCGTCTTGTGATAAACACTATTCTTTACTGACTTACTAGGATTAGTAATTAAGCCAGTTCCTTTCTTGCCATACGCAGGATTAATAGCAGACTTAACCGCTCGCTTAGCACGTCCAGTTGTTCTAGCACTGATAGACTTCTTGATTGATGGTGTTCTCATTCCAAACTTCATATACTCATACCTCACTTTATGACTACAATTATAGTTCCTTTTTAAAATTAACGTTGAATTAAAATCCTGCATAGGGTGACAACTTTGCTATGTCATTTACAACATTTTCAAAATCTTCTTCTGTCCAAAATCTTGGGTGTACTACCCCATGTCCTACATTATTACGGTTTTGCCCACCTGCGAAAGGACTAAACTTACCATAATGATTTTCCAATATATCGTTTAATATATGGACTAGTTGTGGATTATCACTATTCTCAGATATTGCAAATTGTATTAACTCTTTCCCAACCTTCTTTTTTCTATTACTTTGGTTACGCGGATCAAGCATTCCATATTCTGTGGTTGTTGACCTTATTGTTTCTTCAAGATATGTGAAGAAAAAAGGTAGTAATACAGAATAAGCATCATTTCGTGATTCGTAGATTTCAATTGCCACTTGTATGTCTGGTAACCAATTCCAAAAATGAGCCGTTATTTTTATGTCGTTTAGTTTTTTCAAAGTTTCGTTTTTTCTCATATTAAAAATCACCTTAATCCTGTATAAATCGATTATACTACTAGAATTATCAAGCAGAAGTATTTACTGCAAAATAAAAAGCGCTTATAGCGCTTAATCAATTAATTCATTTTTTATTGAAGTTTTTTCTAAAGTTATGGCATTTTTTAACTCTCGATAATATTTCCTAAATGCTTTTGCTGATTTTAATACTTCTGATACGTTTTTATTTTCCATGTTATGTCTGATTTGAGACAATCTTTTTCCTGCCTCGGTGGCAATAATATCCATTTTTTTAAAATCATAATTTTCCGATTCTGAAGTCATTTGTTCTTCAATCCAAGATGCCAATTCATTGTGATTATTTTTAATAAAGTTATAGTGTTTAGTAACTTCGTTGTAAATAAAAACCATTCCTTCAGAACTTTGTTCGACACTCTCACAAACAAAAATTATTTCTGATGACGCGAGCCAAATGCTCATTGCCGAATTTCTAGCCCATGTTAAATCTTCAAATCTTTTTTCAAATAGAAATTCCTGTTTTTGTTTTTTTAATTGTTCTTCAAAATTCTTTTTATCTATACCCTCCTGCCTCTTGAATTGAAACTCTAGGACAATATAAGTAATCAAACCTGCTGGCAAAAAGCCCAAATAACTACCCCAAAAGCTTAACCAATCGCCTTTTATCAGATGTTGACCGAAGAAAAGTGGAATATATTCAATCAATACGGGAACAATGATAAAAGCCAAGATAAAAAATATGTAAGTCCATTTGTGTTGACTACACCATTTAATTAACTTCATTTCTCCAACCTCCAATAGCAGTTATTATACTATAGGAATCGTTCATGTAACTAAAACATTATCTCATCTACTCATGAAATAAATAAAAAGAATATTGATCAGAAATAAGATACCAAAAATTATTTGTGTCTTGTCTATACAGTCATTTAAACGATTGTGCCATAACATGTTCCATCTCTTCTCTTTTTCGAGAAGTCGAATATCATCTTGAAGCTTGCTGATAATTTCATCACGCATTTTTATCTCATTGCGCATTTCAAACTGTTCATCTTTCAAATGAGCGATCATGTTATTGGTCTGCACCATGTTTTTAACTAACATCTCTATATCTGATTCACGTTTGATGTTCTCAAAGTTAATGTCTTCTCTTGCGAATGCCATATATATTCTCCTAAATGTTGTGCACATCATAGTACGTTATAGGCCATTAATTCTCTAACCACTTCATGTGGCTCTTGTAGTCAATCTGTCTGTTCTCCATCACTTCCGACCTAACCTGAATACGCGAGCGCTCATGTCGTGCAATGCTCTCTGTTTTCATCATGTCAGCGTGCTTACGATTAACATCAGTCGCCTGTTTGATATGTCTACGTCTCTTGCGTAGTTTTTTCTCTGCTTCATTCATGTTTATCTCCAAACAAAAAGCCCAACCTATTCACGTGGTTGAGCTTTTAAAATATTCAATTTATTTCTGGGCAGCTTTATGCAGAAATGCATAATACTCATACAGAGCTAACGCTACGAACATAACTAAAGCAATGTAAATCGCCCCAGATACTGCTGTGACAGCTACTACGGTCAATCCAATCGCTGAAGTTGTGAAAATCAACGAAAACTTTTGAAGTTTAGTCAACTTGTCAGTATCTCCTTGAAATGACACTGAGGTCATAATAACACCAACTAATATCATTAATCCAAAGAAAATATGTAATGCAATCATAATTATCTCTCCTTTATGTACGATGCCTTACCCCAACAATAATCATAGAAGAACACATCACGAATATTGCTTCCAATATAAGGCACCTCATTAATAATAGCATCTTCTGAAAGCGATTACTACTAAATTTTGCCAATTAAAAAGCATCCGTTAAGATGCTTTCTTGGTGACCCATATCACTTTATGATATTATCAATACTTTTTTCAGGAGAGTATAGAATGCTTGGGTTACCACACGTTAAATGCTAGCACACAAAGTTACCTTTGTCACTAACATATTTTATGTACGGTGCCTCACTTCTTGCGATGAGAAAGAAGTTAAATACGGTAATAGGAGTATTTATGTGAGACACCTTACAAACTATGTTAACACTATACGTTACTAATTTCTAGGTCATTTTCAGTCTGATTTATTAGTTATCTTTCGAGTTTTTGCCACTATTTTTATTTTTACCAACTGTATACCCAATTTGAAAAGTGGATATCACCAAAGCAATTATAGATAAAACCATTGGCCCATATATATAAATTTCACTCATTTTTGTTCCTCCAAAATTTTGGAATTTTTCTTATAGTCTTGATCATACAACGATTTATTATTTTCGAGCACCTTTAAATCACTTTTAATTACATTCAATGAACTGCCGACACCTTGGTAGAAATTTTGTCTTGCTCCCAAATCTACGTGAAGCTTGTCTGTGTCTTTTGGAGTTTCCGTTTGGTTAACCCTCAACGCATTCACATATGATGTCGCCTTGTAAATCACAGCGTTAAGATTTTGACGATAAACTTGATAATTCATAGCTTGATTTTTAGACAAACTTGTTGGATTTATGGCTTCAATAGTTTCAAAGTTTTGTTGAAGACTATCAAGTTGAAATCTAAATTGACCATAATCAAGTGTTTCATCTCCGCCATTGTCAATTTTATAAATCATCAGATCCAAATCATATTCAGCTAATTTTGCTGAATTAATCAGAATTTTGTTTGTATTGTCGCTGTACCTTTTACTTTGATTCCATTGATATATACCACTAAAAGCAGATATAACAACAGCAATTATTGTCAAAAACCAAGTTACAACTTGCGACAAAGTAATTTCTTTCTTGCTCATAAATCATCTCTCCTTTTACAAGAAAGATGATACCACATCATTGACTTCTTAATTATCAACAATACCATTATTGCACTGTTTTTAGGTCAAAAACTGTCTAAAAACTCGCATGTTTTCGCTACTCCGAGTTATCCACAGGCTGATAAGCAAATACAGACTTTCGATATATCTGCTTAATATTCTGCAAATCTCTGTGGCACTGGCTCTCTGATTTAGAAAGCATTCTAGCTACCTGACTCCAACTACGCTTGCGTCTACGATCATATCGCAAGGATAGCATGGCTCTTTCTTCTTCAGTGAGTATCTTCAAAAAGTTAGACATGCACCACTTGTCACGGATAAAGGACTGTAACGCATAATCACTTTCTTCAATAATCAACTGATTATCCAGAACTCGGTTCTCTTTATTTTGAGCAGTGCCACCGCCTATATTTTCATCTACCGTTTCAGGTGTCTGCAATTCTATCTTACGTAGCTTAATCTGCATGTCGATTACACCCGAATAATAGTCGCTTAGGTATCTGTCTATTCTATCTGCCACACTCCGCTCCTTTTAATGATATAATTACCAAAAAATAAAAGGTCAATTTAATATATATGACACAACTTATACTTTACATTTTGATATATTCAATGATTTTTTTCTTATCAATTACTTTAATAATTGGATTTCTTATCCATAGTCACGGTACCAAAATTATTTCGGTATTTGGTATTTTCATACAAGTATTAATACTAGCCTATCTACACTTATAAAGCATTTCAATGACTGTGAATTTCTTGTGCCATTCGTTCATTAATCACCCTTCCTCATGGATACATAAAACATAGCTGCATCAAGGCTGAAAATAATTACGTATGTCAACGCTAATTCAAAATTAATGACCATGAACAATCCAGCGATAACACTAACTATCATTAGCAAGACACATATTGTCAGTCCTGTGATTTGTAGTTTTCTCATAAAATTACCTTACCTTTATTAATTTCATAACCCATTGCTTTGGCATAACTATATATCGATGATTCATTACAGCCAGCTTGTTTAGCGATTTCATGAACGTCCGTAACGCCAGCTTTCCTCAACTTTTTAAACTTCGCTACTCGTTTTTGCTTGGCTTCTGACGGGGTTTCTTCTGGCGCTTTCACGAGCCCTTTTTCAATTAACTTTCTGCGCTTGGCATATATTTGAACAGTGGTTTTACCAATCGCGTTCGCAATTGCCTTGAATTCTTTACCTTCAGCGAGCATAGAAATTAATGTTTCCGTTTGTTTATCGCTCCAGTGGCTTGAATTTTCACCGCCTGGTTCTATTTTTAATTTTGACTGCATCCACTCGGCAGCCATATCAAATCCGAATTTTCTTTCCTTGTAACAAAATTCAGCTGCATAGTTCGTCATTATTATTTCTCCAGTTCGTATATCTCCAATCGCGGGTTATCTTTGTCGATATAAAAATCATGATCATATCCTTTGATGTGTTTGATATTGTCGTTCCCTAAAAACGTCACCCCTCGAACATTAGCCTTTTGCATGCCATCAAATATGAATTTTTTTATGAAATCCCAATTATCAGGGTCAATTCGTCCGTCTGCTAAGTACCAGTCAAATTTCAATTTACAAGGCCAATTAAATATAATACCATCAACCATAGCTTGTTCAACTATTCTTTTAGCATATAAAGTTCCCTTCTTTTTCAATCCGGAACCTGCATATCTATTCGTTCTTTCTGCATTTATATACTTATTCAAAGTTTTATCTCGGTACTGCTCGATATTGAAATAAATTTTATTGTTAGTCATCTTCTAACTCGACCATTTCTAACCTCCCTTTGGTTTTGTATTTCTTGTCAGATACAAATCTATTGACATATGACGGTCGCGTCATGAACATCAAAGTATCAAATGATTTACCTGTCTTTCTGGCGATCTCAGCAGGTGTTCCATCTGCAATAAATTCATCACCTTTGTACAATGCCCAAATTCGTCCTGATTTCGGTTTTATCCTAGTAGCCATATCCCTTCCTTTTCATTTGCTCTCACGTCCACAGAAACCGTCTTATTTGACGTTTCAAATGTGGTTTAGTGTATTTATACCCTAAACAGTGTTTAATGCTTTAAATTACTTCTGCGACATTAATAATCTTTAACGATTAGTTTTACGTTCTCTCTTTCGTCATCTACTAACTGAAATTGAGTTATCGGCCTATCAATTCCGCCAGCGTCATGTTTAACAAACATGTCAATAGATTGTCGGTCTTCATATTTTTGAAGCATTTTGATTAACCCGCTAATTGATGTTGTGTTTTTGTTGATTCCCATTGTTAATCTCCTGTATTTAATCTATGAACCTCTGCTATGCGCTCATCTATCTTGATACCTGTTAGGTGGTGTTTCTGTAAGAATGTCTCAATTCCTAAAGAGTGCGCCTCCTGATGATGGATACGGCATAATTGCACGGCTCTGTGCTTCAAATGGTTAGTCTTGCGCCTGTCTACCCCTTGACCAATCGTGTCTAAATGGTGCAAGTCACTTGGTCTCTTGCCACATATCACGCAACACTTGTTCATCAGACACTGATATTCCCAGTGCGCTATTTCCTGTGGCTCTAATTCATTCAACGGCTTCACACTCAAGCTGATGTTATGCAAAACTGCATAATCTAATAACATGTTGATGAACTCGTTTGTATCTGACTTGTTGCCCTTGACTGCGCTCAGGCTAAATTCACCAAAGTCTAATCCGTGGTAATACTCGTACGTGCCGTAAAAGTGTCTTCTTGTGCTTTCTACGGTTTCTAACCACGCTCCGCCTACTTGTGACAACCAAATGTCATTAAGCAGTGCAAACGCAAATCTGCGCTGTTTTGGTGTTGGCTCATTATCATCACTAGCTATCACTGACAGAACTTGTTGCTGATTAGTTGCGTGATACTTCTGCAATGTGTGCAAATCATCATCGCTCATTCGCAATGTGACTAACCCTTTGTTTGGATCTAGCTTATTCACTTGTCCAAATAATTCAGTCACTATTCGTCGACTACCTTACGAACCAATAACGGTTCATCAAACCCAAATACTTCTGATTCCTTTTTCGTCTTGGGACTTCTAACAATTTTCTTCAAGCCATTAATATATTTCATGCAATCAGGCTTTGTGCCGTGAAAATACACGTGTTTAGTTTTATATCCAAATACTTCACTCATCTGTTTACCTCAAATTTCCTCTATACCCCAATTCCAAGGTTCACTGTCAACGCACATGCGCTTTGCTAATGCGTACTCCACATCATCAAACTTCGTGAACACTCTCGGGTCTCGCATAATCACTCTGTCGTTTTCTGTACAAATCATTTGATAACTCATTCTCTGACATCGCCCAATCCGTCAAACACAACCGTGTTCTCTGCTTTTTTTGTAATAAGTCGGCTCACAATCTTCTTGTTGTACATGCGCTCCAAATCGCCTCTATCATTGTTTGTGGTCACGATAGTGCTGTAACGCTTATTGCCGTCTTTATCTTTCACTTGCCTTGCCTCAGCAACTCGAAACCAGAACTGCTGCAATCTCTCAGTGGCACTACCTTCGTTTTTCATACCACCAGCTTCAGAACCAAAGTCATCAAGTATCAACACATCAACTTCACGCATTGATCGCTCAATGTTTTTTATCTTGATAGCTGCTTCATTGTCATTGAAGTCATACATAATCAGTTCTCGTAAGTCCATAACGCTGACAAACATACTCAACTTATTCGAGTGTTGTTTCAGTGCATCAATGATTGCTAACACCATGGCTGTTTTACCAGTACCAGCTTCACCGTAGAACAGAACGTTGAAATTACTATCAAACATTCTCTTAGTGATATCTGCTGACTTTTTCCAAATGTCATGGGCTAACTTTTGATTAGGTTGCACTTTTGGGTTCCACTTCTGAAATGTGAACGTCTGCTCACCGCTAGTTCCCCACACGCTATCTCGCTTGTAGATACGTGCCCTGTTATTAAACAGTGCTTGACGAACTCGTTCCTGGTCTTCACGTTCTACTTTTTCACGCCATGCTTGCAATTCTTCATCGCTAACCTTGTTCTTGGCAAATCGTTCATCGTTTTCTAACATTTCCTTGAGGCTATTCATCTTGTTCCATAACCTCCGTTTTCAATCTTTTCTTTCTTAGCTGTGTTTCCATATCCTTTGCTAAAAGTTCGCTTTTTTTCTTCCGCTTCCAATGCTTCAATAGTGAAAATACCGCTGTTATACCAACGTTTTGTAATACCCCAAACGTATGAGAAAGAATTTTTTCCATTATTGACTGCAATTTCAATAGCTTTTTCCAATATTCTAGTTGCTTCATCAACATCTGAATTATCAGCAAAGTCTCTTAACTCATCTTGAATATTTTGTGAAGTAATACCACCAACAGAACCAAAACCGTTATTCTCAAACAGTGATACTATTTTTGAGTACGGCGTATCTTTCTCTGTGTCTAACTCTTGTTCTAACTCTATGTTCTTACTCTTACTCTTACTCTTACTGTCGTAACAGGTTGTTACATCACTGTTACTTTGTAACGTTTTTTGTTTTTGTCGTGCTCTAAATTCTCGAACTCTTTTAGCTGAACCCGTTTCAGAACCTGTCAAATCAGGCGTTGCAACTAAATAAATATCCTCTGTAAAATCTGGGTGTAATATTAATTTTTTGGCTTCTAAGTAGGCTAGTAATGCTCGCACATCTTCTACACCTTCATCTAACATCAGAGACAACTCTTCTGCTAAATCTTGCCCTGCACCTTGGAAATAAATAGTGCCGTTTGTATCAGCGCTCTTGACTAGCATTTTTAAATAAATAATTGTATAGGTGTCTCCACCAGCCATTCTTCTAAGTAATTTAATATAAGGGTCAGTGAAGAAATCCTGCCGAATTTTTATCCAAAAATATCGCTTTTCTTCCTGTTTGTTATCTGCCATGTTTCTCCTTTGGGCTTCACACCCTTTCGTGTGGTTACGCCACATCGTCATCATACGAATGAACATCAACGAATCGAGCGACTTAAACTCTTTTCACTGGGTTAATCAGTTTAGTGACGATGATCGGGTCATATCGACCTTAATTTAATTGTTTGGCGATTTCAGAAAGCATTTGTTTGAAATCTTTACCGGTGTAAATGTCGTCATCTTGAATATCGTCCCAAACTTTCGAGAACTCATATTTAATCGCTTTTTTTACTTCCTGAACTTCTGTTAACTTGGGTGGTTCAGATTCCAATGCTTTGGCTTGAACAAACTCTAGATTCAATAACTTCGTTAGCGCTCCAGTTGGTTTACCAGTAGCAGTGAAATTACTAATCTTTAACCAGTCAGCCTTAATGGTCAATGGTGTTTTAAGTTGATACGATTCATTACGTTCATCAATTTCTTTTTGCAACACTGGTTGTAATTGCTTTAGACGGCCAACATTCCACGTATTTTGTTCTTCCGTAATATCCTCAATAATTGAATCAGCAGTATCCTTAACAGCGAATAACCCGCCATTGCGCTCAGTTAATTCTTGTTCATAATCCTTAACATTTTGCTTCACTGATTTCTTGATTAAGTCAGATACTTGCTTCATATCTTTCTTCAAAGCAGCCATACTTTGAGCATCTACCTTGCTACTAATGGTGGTCACTTCGACACCGTCCAATGTTGCTCGTAAATCGTTCCAGTTTTGTGCCACACCGTTTTCAAAACTAATCAATGGCATTACTGTTTTTGGCTCACCCATTTCACGTCCTCCGAAGTCTCATTCTTTTCAGCAAAAGGATTAGGCGCATCACCTGTATCAACTCCAGAAAACGGATTATCGCTTTTTTCTGCTGGTTGATTGTCAATAATTTCTGGTTCAACGTTTTGCTCTTCAGGAGTGATTTCTTCTGTTTCCGGAGTAACATCACGTGCTTCACGCTCATTCTTATCATCTTCGGCAATAGCTTGCGCAACCTTAGTTGTCTTAGGAGCAAACTTAAGTAAGTCTTTCATCACGGTTTTAATTGCCATTGCATCAAAGTCTGTATACCACGGGGTCTGTGGTGTTTTACCGTAACGATCTTTATGGTCTGGACCCTTATAAGTTTGACTGAATTTCGTAGCATGGTTAATCACTCGTTGAATTGGCCAATATTTGACGATACGTTCACCATCTAAGTAATAAAATGCCAAGTATCCAGCTACTGGACTTTCACCGTCTACGTATGGATCATAGTTTTCATTTTCCATTGTGAATTCATCAAATACATAGTTGTAATGTGGCTTGTTAGCCTCATACACAACACTTCCACCCAAACGACCAACACGTCCGGTATTTTGTACAAGCTTGATAATTCCTCGATAGCCTAGTTGGAACTGAGCTTTAACATCTTTGGTTACCCACTTACCATCTACCTTTGCTCGCTTTCCATACGGAATGACATAGGCTTCACCAAGGTCTGGCAAGACAGATAAATCAAGAATGGCTGCTCGCATTGCAGCGTTTGTTAGGTCATTCATATTTGTTTTTGCTAAGTCTGGGTTTAATGCCACAACCGTTGACAATCCGCTTAAGAAACCGGCTGCGTTGTCCTGCAGTATTTCTTCAAAATGCTTTTGCATCTTGTCACTGTTAATAATTTTTTGAACTTGCGCTACTTCATTTGCCATAATTACTTCCACTCCAATTCTTTAATTGCTTCTTCGCCATACGTGCTATAAGGCGTTAATATTCCCTTGTAAACACCGTTTAGGCAGTTCTTTTCCAAATACGTGCCAAGTGCTTCACCGGCACAAACGACTTCTTTTGTTCCAACTTTGACCACATAAACGAAGTAGCATTCTTTTTGCAATTCTTCGTAAGTCATCCACATAAAGTCGGCTTCATCTGTATTATTTAATGCATAAACATACAAACATTTCTCGTGAAACGGAAAGGCTTCTTTTCCCTCAAAATAATCATGCTCAAAATCATTTCGTGGTTGATATGGTTCGGGTAATGTCACTACCATTTGCATTTACCTCGTTTCTTGCTATAATCGAGATATAAATTTCATTCCAATAATTTATATCTAGCGCTTTAACTGTTCCAGCAGTTAGGCGCTTATTTTTTTGTTCTAAATTCATCTAAGCTGACATCTAGTGCATCAGCTATTTTTTCCATGGTGGAAAACGTTATTTGTGTTCTGGCGCCTGATTTGATTGGGTATAAAGTTCCTAGCGAAATACCGGATTTTTTAGATAACCAATACCAGGTTTTGTTGATCCTATTTAGTTTTTCATCTATTTTTTCATTAATTTTCAAGGTCATTTTCCGTCCTTGTTTTATTATCTATAAGCAATACAATGTAATTACAGACGTTCGGTTAATGCGAACTGACGTTTGTAAATTTGAGAGTATCCGATTATCCCAAAGGATACAGAAGGAGAATTACAATGGGACTAAGACCAAAACCTCAGCATGTTGACCCAACACAAACGTGGGAAGATCTTGATAGATTTTTGCAACAAAATTTTTCACAAGGCAGTAAATCAAAAGAACCAACAATCGTCTACATTGATCCAGATAAATATGTCATGAACACCAAAGAAATTATTCAATCCGCTACAGAAAACGGATACAAAACAACAATTATTCCAAACGGAATGATCAAGTTCGAGTAATTAATTTTTGCTCTAACTCAGTAATTTTTGAATCAGTATAATTTTGGTTTATTACCGATGTACCACGCAACACTTCGATATTTGTTTTTAAAGAAATTACCTCTTGCTTTAAATTGGTAATTTCTTTTTTTAATTCATTAATTTCTTTTCCCATTGTTCTTCTCCTTATTTAACCCGCATGTACTTGGTGCTACCATCTGTGCCACCCATACGTTCCAAGCGGTGCTTATTACGTTGATGCTCACGCTCTTGTGACTCACCTTGTATCATGCCACCTGCGAAAACTACGCCTAGCACGATCGCTACTGCTATTACTTGTAAAAACCACATGTCATTCCTCCTTATGCAGCTTGCAAAAACTTATTAATAAAGTATTGCTGTCCCTTACCAGTTACCTTTGGTGTCTTAGTTGTTACGTTTACCCCATTTGCATTGATATGGTTATGTTCCTTGATTTCGAACAATCCTATTTCCATGCTCTTTTGAGTTGGCATGTTGTAGTCTGTTCCCTTACGGCGAATTAGATAGCCATTCTCACGCAACCAGGTAAACAATCGATTAGCTCCTGTATCAATTCCATTCTGTTTCAACAGCTTGGCTAGTTCGCCAACCAAGATACTTGTTTGACTTGCGCTCACTGCATCAGCGAACAATGCTTTGGGTTTCATTTCAGCAATGATTTTGTCTTTGTGTTCAAGTAGTTGCTGTGAAGCTTTCAAACCCAATGCCATTTGATAAGATGGATCACTTGCTAATTCCTTGTAACGCTCCTCGACTTGGATAAAGTAATTACGCACTTGTTTACCATTTTCGTTACGTTGTAACATTGCAATTTCTTTTGCTGTGCTAATTGTTAGATTGTATTCAATGCTTGGGCGACCGCCTTTTGGGGTTTTGGACAAAAAAGACCAAAAGTCCGTACCATCTACAAATCCATATTCAATCATTCGTTCAATCCATTTGTTGAATTGAGTTTTTACTTCCAACGCCTTGTGCAAGTCTCGCGCATTAACAAACTGTTCTCCCGATTGAGTTGTATCAATCTTGATAATTTCTTCCATGTTGTTTACCTTCCGTAAAATTTTGTGTGTGAATCTATCCATTCCTGAACTGCCTTTTTTGGATAACCATCTTTCATATTTGGTTGTTCGATATAAGGAAATCCATCTGAATAGATATATTTATTAACGTTGTTGATGCCAACTCCTAGAAACTGAGCCAACTCTGTTTTATCCATGATTTCTGGTAATTGACTCTTGTGGAAAAACTTTATGATTTCATCTAGTTTTGCAAGTAGCTGCGTTACCATCCGATCACTTCCTTTCTAATGTTTGTTTTGTGCTATCCTTTAGTTAATGACATGAAAGGAGAAACACAATGATAAAATTTGGAGATTGGTTAGCTGAATTTAAAGATGTTGATAGACCAATAGGTGATTTAGCAAATGACATGATCAGTGAAAATGCTATTGATACTTTCAACAAAGTTACATCTGTTGATGAATTGCCTTCTAACTTAACTGGAGAAGTTTTAACTGTTGCAATTCAGGCTTTTGAATATTATCTTATTGATACTTCGGTACAATAATTACTGTGTAATCATCTGGCAGTTCAAGTTCGTGTTTAGCGTATTTAAGTCGTATTTTTATATTAGCGACATCTTCGCTCTCAATTAATTGGGCTGTTTTTGTTTTGCCTGCGTTATACGCCATGTTTCTTACTTCCTTTCTAAATGTCTTGAATATCCAACAGCTGTCTAACTTTGGCTCGTACCTCTCGTGATTGCTTGTTGATGGCGTAGGTGTTAATAGCTAAACTCAATACTGCTTCAGTAACACCAACCGCATTAGCTAGATCACGTTGGGTCATATCTCGGTCGAATAGACCGTCTTTGACGCGCTTTTTGAACATTTTTGCTACGTCCACAATCATTTGTTCTGTCATGTTGCCTCCTTTCTGTGTGGTAGAATTTATCTAAAAGGAAATTAGCGCAATGCCAATCAAATTACACAAATCTGCCGAAAAACTTTTAAAAAGAATAAATCAAATCCCTGATGGAGAGTGGATGTTTTTTACCGATAAAAATAAGCTATCTTCACAAGAAGTTGCAGACCTTAAATTTCTTACCGCTCACGATTTTATTAAGACAATCGATTATGGTGATGGTGATTTTGGCTCACAATCTCGAGCAAACGGACGTGTTTATTTTTCACAGGATAGACAAAACAGATTCGATCGTTTTTTGACAAGTTTTTGGTACCCTCTAGTTGTTTCACTAATTTCATCAGGCGCTGGGTACGTCATCGGATTTTTAGTTGGACAAAATTCCAAGTAAGAATCCAACAATGACATCAACAATAATTATCGTTATCATTGCCCCTTTGTTTTTTATCAAATATTCTTTAAACGACATGTAATTTCCTCATTTCTCTTAACTAAAAATTCAGTACCATCAATCCAAACAAATAAGTCTGCTTTGATGTTGAAATCGTCAAATATTTTTCGAACTAGTCCCTTATGCGGAAAAATAGCTAAATTCAAATCTCTAGTTGCGCCTGTCACAACGGGGATTTTTTTGTTGCCGTCAACATAGAAATATAAGTATTGGTATTCCCTAGTTATTGTTTCAACCATATCTCTCTCCTTTCCTACAAAACTTAGTAAGTTTCATATAATTAGTTGTAAGTTTAGCTTTACAAGTCTAACAAGTTAGACTATAATGACATAGTAAACAAGCATAAACAAAGGGCTACTAACCTTATCACTCCGCCAAGATAGATAAATTTGTAGGTGTTTTTGTTTTGCTTAAAACTTAGTAACTAACTTACAAGAATTAGTATAGTACAACTAGTTAGACTTTGCAACACTTAATTCTGACTTTTTAGACTTTTCTTGTATGGATATGGAGAAAAGACTTATATGACGCTATTATCAAGAACAAAAGATACTGTAAAAAAACGTGGAATTTCTATGGAAAGACTAGCAAAAGAGATTGGAATTTCAAAATCTGGGATTTATCAATGGGACGTGCATGAGCCAAAACCGTCAACAATTAATAAAGCTGCTGACTTTTTACATGTGTCTGTCGATTATTTAATGGAACGAACCGATGACATGAATCCAACTTCTTCAGATGATTTAACAGAGCCCCAAAAGCAAGTTGCCTATTTCATTGATCCTCAAGCAACAAAAGAAGATATTGAGCAAATAAAAAAACTCGTCGAAATCGCAAAACTCTCAAAAAGAAGATTGTGAGGCTCACGATGTATGACGAACGTAGAATTTTATATAGATAAATTCCCTGATTACACCTTTTTTGGAATTGAAGTCCCACACCACTGGTACTACGGAGAAGTGAACAAAGTTGGGAACGAAGTTATTATCTTCGTAAATATTTTGCAACCTGAATGGCAACAGATAGATACTATTTTTCACGAGGCGGGTCACGCTTTATTCAGTATGTATGGCGATGACAAAAGGTGGTCAATGAAAACAATGTTAGCTGAAAAACAAGCAGAATATGTATCAAATCATTTTAACATCTAAGGTATAATTTAATTATTATGTGCTAAGCGTCCACATTAAAAAGCTAGAGAGATTGGGAGATTTCGTATGTCGTCACTATTTGTACTAATATTCTTTGCGTCATTAATTTGGTTTTTTATTGCACGGAGAAAGGATAAAAATTCCAACGGTAAGACTACCAGAAAAACTTGGTATATACTAATCGTTGCAGTTATTTCGTTTATGTTGATAGGCTCGAGCGCAAAAAATCAATCAAAGGAAAAAAATACAAAGTCGCAACAGTCTTCCAGCGAAAAAAGCAATTCAAAAGTTGTTAAAAATTCTTCTAGCAGCGTTTCAAAAAATAGCTCATCTTCAAAAAGTAGTCCTAGCGTAAAAACGGAACCTTTGAAGTCGAGAATCAACTCTGCACTACTCAAACACTTGACGGAAGACCAAGGCTTCGCGAATGGCACCCTTGATGAAAATGGCAAGCCTTTACCAAACGGTGAAACCAGAACACCAAATGATGTTTTTGCATGGTCGAAAAGTATATCAAAAATGGTCTACTATGATGCAGGAACAGACGCAATAAAGATATATTTCACTGAAGATGCAATGAAAAATTTGAGCAAATCAGAAGGACTAAAAGTTGCTCAATCAGCACAAAGTATGGCAGCAGGTACTTTGTTTAGTGAAGTTGCAGCGTCAACGAAAGAACAAAATAAAATAGAGAAAATGTTTGATTTAGATACTGCGCACAAAATGAAGCCGTACGTGGTTTTATGCGATAACAACGGCAACGAAATAGCTAGAACAAGCGCATGGGATAACCAGTTCAAACCTAAAGACTTCCAATAGTATTTAAAACAAGACAAAAAAGCACACCCCAACCTGCAAAAGTTCACTGGGTGTGCTAAAAGTATACTACAAACGCACGGGGCGTTCTATTAGATTATAACAGATATAAGCCCTCTTTTTAAGGGAGATTTTTGTATGGCTTCAATATATAAAAGAGGTAAAACATTTACCGTTAGTGTATCCGTCCCTTATCAAGGCGGATATAAAAAGAAAACTAAATCAGGTTTCAAAACAAAAACTGAAGCAAATCAATGGGCTATTAAAACAGAAGGTTCTAAAATAGATGTCGATATTGATTTTAAACCGTCACAACTCCTTTCTTCCTATATAAGTGACTGGATTGATACATATAAAACAGACGTGTCACGTTCAACTCATGTTGGTTATGAAATGACTTTGAAAGCTGTTAGCGAATACTTTGAAAATACATCATTAGATCAAGTAACCCGTCACGATGCGCAAAAATTTTTAAACGAGTACGGCCTCTCCCACTCTCTTGCCACTAGTCAAAAAGTCAAAGGACATTTAAGCGGAATATTGAAAGACGCTGTAGCTGATGGAATAATAAAAGTTAACCCTTTTGAAAGAGCAAAACCACATGGTACTAACGCCAAGGATAACTCACTGAAATTCTTAGAGTATGCTGACTTCAAGCGCTTTATAGAATATCTAAAAGAAAACCATGAACCTACCCATGACATTATGTTGGTAGCTTCTTTATCAGGTGCTCGTTTAGGAGAAGTATTAGCCCTTACTCCTAATGACATCGGTAATAGAACAATCAATATCAGCAAATCTTATGAAGAACGTTTGAATATTGTAAAAGAGCCTAAAACTCCTAGTTCAATCAGGACTGTAGACGTTCCGGGATGGTTAACGGATTACTTACTTACATTATCCAAAGACAACAATGAAAGATTATTTGATCGTCAGCAATCCAGTGTTAATCGTGAATTACAAAGAATATTAACACGATTAGACATCCCCAAAAGGATTACTTTCCACGGACTAAGACATAGTCATGCTTCTATGTTAATTTCTCAAGGTGTTGCTGTAGAATATATTAGTGAAAGACTGGGTCACAAAGATATTTCTATCACTCAAAAGACGTATTTACACCTCTTACAAGTGAAGCGAAATAAGGAAATTTCACACACTATCACGCTTCTTAATTCACTATAATTTTCGATATTTACTACAGTTTTACTACAAGGGTATCTAAAAACCTTATGTACCAGTACCCCTAAATCTTATTCAAAGAAACAGCTCGCAAACCAATGATTATGCCAATGCTAATTTTGGTTTAAATAAAAAACATCTAGAAAATAATCTAGGTGTTTTTTTATTTCACAAAATTATTACTAATTCACATTACTTTGATTCAAAGTCCAACGTGATTCCGGTGTCGTTGGTAAAATCATTAAAATAAAGAACCAAATATTTCCGATAATCGGAATCAAATCAATAAATATCCAACCAGCACTTCGATTTGTATCGTGCAGACGGCGTGCTTTCAAAGTAAAAGTAGCAATCCACACAATTATCATGACGATTCTTGTTGTCAAATTAGTAGACAAGTCACCAACAGTGTAGATATCTTCAATTGAATGACCTTGCATATTTTCCAAGATGCTAACTAATATTCCACCCAAAAAATAATTGACAATTAACGGTACCCAGTACTGTGTCCTTGTTGCCGTTGCATGCCAAGAAAACATTTTTGTCCAAAATTCACGATAAGCATTAATCATATGATTTCCCCCTTTTCTCTCATCATCAATCAATGATAACACTCTTTTTGGAAAAAAGTTAATTTAGAGAATCAAGCTAGAATATGTTGACAATATAAAAAGCAGCTTACTCTCAAACAACAATTTCCAAAGCTTACACTGGGTAAATTATTATTTTCTCATCTAAGCATCTGCTGAAATAGAGCTATCAGGCACCATCAACATTTCTAGCCTAAACGCTGAGTAAACTGCTCCTGGATTGAAAGAAACCCATTCCCGTTATCGTTAAGGATAACTTCAACAACTCGCATTGTTATTAGGACTTCCTCCTAATCTATATACGTAGTATAGCATATAAACGCTCCGATTGCAAACGCTTACATTTATGATATATAAACCACCTCAAATGACCAGAAAAGCCAACTCAACAAATTGTGAGTTGGCTTTTTACTAACTGCTCCACTTGGATTCGAACCAAGGACCTGCGCATTAACAGTGCGTTATTCTACCACTGAACTATGGAGCAATGAAATAAACAATGATTAAATTATAATGTATTAATTATTAGTTGTCAACATATTTTTCAGAAAAAAATATGTACTTTCATAATACAATTTTAATAATAAAAAATCCCCAACAGACAGGACTATATCGAGGAATTTAATTTCAATCGTCTGTTGGGGGTAGTAATGTTGTGAACAAACATTACTATTTTAGTATAGCCACTACTTTAACAATTATTCTAAAAAATGTTAGGTTACTTATCAAGATGAACGTTTCTCAAAAATACTATGATTAATTTGTATCGGAAATTTATCCCCGCAATTTTCGAACATTAAGGATCATTTAACTTAATTATTCGTAAAAAAGCTGACATTATTTCTGCTTGTCGTTTGTCAGTATGTTACAATATCATCAGTACAAATTAAGGAGCTATCATGACATCACGTAAAATCCCTTCAATCATGGGAACGCAACATCCAGATAATGCTAATGCGCCATTCTGGGAAAGTTCTCAGCAACCATTTATCAGTGCCTATCGAGAAACCGGTGAAGCATTTGAAAACTTTAATGAATTAAATGTCGATGAGTATATGTGGGATTGGGAAGGTAAACATGCTGATGCAGCTGTCATTGATCGCTTGTTTAGCACAGAGTATGATTATTTCAAAGATCATCAAATCGGTCGTGACAAGTTTTTAACTTTCCGTTTCCCTAATATTTGGGAAGAAAAAGGCTACAACTTAATGCAAGCGATGACTGCCTTCTTAAGTTCTGAAGACTTCGCCCATGATCTTGGATTCTCTCGACCATTATTTGAAGCTATTCTGCCAATGGCACAGCGTGCAGACCAAATTTTGAAAATGCAAGTTTTGTTTGAAAAATTAGCAAACTTCAAATCAGCAGAATTTACTCGCTCTGATAAAAACACACCCTATATTGAAATGATCCCTCTTTTTGAGGATTTTGAAACGCAATTACATGCACCTGAAATTTTAAAGGAGTATTTAAACCTCCACGAAGAACATTTTGGCTTCCGACCAAAATATATGCGTGTATTCTTAGCCGGATCGGATTCTGCTTTAACAGCTGGATTTATGAGTTCAATTACCGGTAACAAACTAGCAATTGCGCGACTTCATGAGTTTGCTGAAGAAGAAAACATTGAAATTTTCCCAATTTCAGGAACCGGATCAGCAATTTTCCGTGGTGGTTTATCTCCACACCGCATCGATCGCTACGTAACAGAATTTCCAGGAGTACGCACAGCAACTGTTCAATCAGCATTCCGTTACGACTTTCCTATTGAAGAAGTGCAAAAAGGCATCGCTGAATTAAAAGAAAAATTGCCTGTTGCAGAACCATTAAAAATTTCTCTTGATGATCAAAAGATTTTAACTGAGATAGCTGAAGAGTCCGCTAAGTTTTATTCTAATACGCTAGACAATTTGGTTCCTAGCATGCAAGCGATTTTCAAGGCGTTCCCAAAGCGTCGTGATCGCCGTCAACACGTTGGTGTTCTTGGATATTCACGTTCAGTTGATGGCATCGAATTACCAAGGGCCATTAACTTCACTGGCTCATTCTACTCAGTCGGTGTCCCACCAGAATTTATTGGTTTTGGGCGCGCATTGAAGCATTTAGATGCTGATCATTTGAGCGTATTTGTTCGCTCATATCCTAGCATGAGCAAAGACTTTAATGAATTAGCACGCTTCGTTAATATGGATGCTTTGCAAATTCTAAAAACTCAAAATTCTGCTTGGGCCGAAGTTGAAGAAGATATTCTCATCATGCAACGTATTTTCAAGTTTGAAATTGGTCCTCAAACGCGCGAAGAACAACAACATGCTGAAATTGCACTTCAAGTAGTGCAATTTAAAGATGGTGCTCCAGTTGCCATTACAGCCCTTATTAACCGCATGGCACAATTACGACACTTCCTTGGATAAAAAGCCTAAACAGGCTTTTTTTATTTGCTCTCAGTTCGCCTTAACATTGAAATTTTGATACAATGATACTAATTTGTTTGAAAGCAAGAGTCAAAATATGCCAGATTTCCACATTATTAATATAGTACAAGATAAACACCAAGATATACAATCTGCAGATTTTGTCTCTCACGTGAAAAATTCACTGAAGTTTTCTTCGTGGTATGAGGCTACATTTGACGCAGAAATAACTTTTATAGCAAAAAAACTGGCCAAAAACCTACCGGATGAATCATCAAATCATGTTATTTTAGTACTTGGCAACGACAACACCTTGAATGCAGTATTAAATGGACTACTTAGTGTCGAGCGCCAACATCAACTTCCTATTAGTTATATACCTTTGGATCTCCATACTAATTTTACACCCGCGCTCCATCTCAAAGATAAGACAAACATCTTACCTCAATTGCAGCAAATTCATCATCCTAAATTTTTAAATATTGGCAAAATCTGTGGTGATATACCCAAACAGCAGACCAAATATTTTATTAGTAGTGTTGGCATTGGTTTTGATACTGCACTAACCGAATACAAGAAAAATAGTATTAAAAATACCAGTCCATTCAAACTTAACGTATTAAAGAATCATTTTTTGACCACTAAAGCCTTCTTTAATCAGAAAAGTTTTCCTGTAACGATTAACGCTTGCTCGGAATATTTGCAACTACCAAACTCCTTCCTACTAACCTTAAAAAACAAAGCAACTGCAACATCTACTACTGGCAACCTGCCAGAAACTTCGATAGAAATTATTGTGCTTAGGAAAATGAAGATGATGCAATTTGTCACGGGTATTATTTTCAATCATAAATATTTAAGATCAAACATCATACATCACGTTAACCTATCCCCTGGAGATGCTATTCATGTTCACGATATTCAACCTGGACATATTGATGGCGGACTACTTGGAAATGGTAGTTTTTCATTTAATGTTGATCAACAGTCTTACCCATTTTGGATTTAAATTGCAAAATAAACCCACTAACCTAAGTTAGTGGGTTTATTTAATAGATTGAATCTTGATGAACGTTCAGCTTGCCCAATTACCGTCGTAATCACACGTTTTGAAACAAGATTTTGTCCAAATTCTAATACTAAATCATCTTTATAATATATTGCAGCAATTGCACTAACTAGGGTGGGTACAATGCTGTTAGAATGACCATGAATCAAAGATTTTTCAACTGCTTGCGTGTAACTATCACTATTCAACAAGCTCCAAATAACCGCCTCCAATGTTGGCGAAGCTTTACCATTTAATTCGATTTTATCAGCTGGTATATTTGAAAAATCAGGTAGATTGAGATCATAAAACGCAGTCAGTTCATTCACAAAAACTTGGTGGCGAGAATAATACTCAAATCCAAATGCTAATCCATTTTCTACGGCATCAGATATCAAATGCCCGTCCAATATTTGACTGACAATAAGGCTGAGCATCCCCACACTGACCAGAGCACCTTCGTCATTGTGCGTTAAACCCGCTATTCTATGTAACATCAGCATGGCTGGTTCATCATTAATAAAAGAAACCCCTACTTGATGATATAAATAGAGAGATACTGGCAGCATACGTGATAGTATATTTTCACTATCAGCATCATCAGTACCAATTCCTGCTGCCAATATGTCTCTATTTTTAGTATAGTTTTCTAACGCCTGCTTGGTCACAACATCCACATCTTGAATTGTTCCCATTGGTGCATATTGGCGCTTTTTGTACCAGTTTTGCAGATGAATCATTACATCTGCTAACTGATAACCTCGTGATAAACTAGCGGTTGTTGTCAGTGCCAAGCTTGTCTGGGTACCCCATCTCAGCTCATGATCTGACTCACCTCGTAACAATTTTTCCTGTTCACGAACTGGCAAATAGGCAATACTTTCGCCTACAGCCATTCCTTTCAACAAAAATTGAATTGTCGATCCTTTTTTAACCATATTTCATTTTATCATGAATTAAAGTAAGTTTTTGATTTCTTTCACCTTATCTAATGATTCCCAAGGAAGATCGATATCCGTACGTCCGAAATGTCCGAATGCAGCTGTCTGCTTATAGATTGGACGACGCAAATTTAAGTTGTTAATAATAGCTAATGGTCTGAAGTCAAACAATTTAGTTATAATTTCATTGATTTTTTCTTCAGAAACTTTGGCTGTACCAAATGAATCAACATTCAGTGATACAGGGCGTGCAACACCAATTGCATATGATACTTGCAATTCCAACTTATCAGCGACCCCAGCCGCAACCATGTTTTTTGCAACATAACGAGCATAGTAAGCGGCAGAACGATCCACTTTTGTAGCGTCTTTACCTGAAAAGGCACCGCCACCATGATGGGCAGCACCACCATAAGTGTCCACAATAATTTTACGTCCTGTTAATCCTGAATCGGCTTGTGGCCCACCTAAAACAAATCTTCCAGATGGATTAATATAATAAATCGTGTCTTCGTCTACCAAATCTTGTGGTAATACTTCATCAATGACATGTTTACGAATATCAGCTCGCAATTGCTCTAGTGTGACTTCGTCATCATGTTGTGTTGAAAGGACCACAGCAGCGATGCGCTTAACTTTATCATTATCATCTAATTCAACTGTTACTTCACCTTTAGCATCCGGTCTTAGATATGGTAAAATTTCGTTTTCACGTGCATCACGAATCTTGCGCATTAAACGATGCGACAAAGCCAACGTCAATGGTAAATAACTGTCTGTTTCGTTAGTAGCATAGCCAAATACCATACCTTGATCACCAGCTCCAAGTTGGTCTGGATCATCTTCTGCATTATCGACAGCTTGTGCAATATCCCCTGATTGCTCAACAATTTTATTAGAAACGTTAACTGAATCGGCAGTAAATCCTAGTTCAGCATGATTATATCCAATTTCACGAATTGTATCTGTCGCGATTTTGCGAATATTAACATAAGCATTCGTGGATAATTCACCAAAAATGGATACATCTCCTGTTGAAGTAGTCACTTCAACCGCTGAACGTGCTTTCGGATCTTGTTCGAGAACTGCATCTAAAATAGCATCAGCTATTTGATCAGCTATCTTATCTGGATGCCCAGCAGAAACTGATTCCGATGTGAAATACTTTGCCATGAATACTCTCCTACGTTTGGTCGTCACCTTTGAATCAAAATAAAAAGCTAAGAGTCGCATAAAAAAGCGCGTTCGACAAGCATAGTCGAACGCGCTAACGTGACGACTATCTGTACAGATGGACCACCATGTCAAAACTGATGAAAATACACTCTCGTAGCTGCTTTTCGTTATTTTGCCGGTTGGTGCAGGGTCATTGTGCTGTATCACTCGCCTACTCTTGATAGCTGTTTTAAATTGTATAGACAATCATATCAAATGGTTCATTAAAAAGCAAATAACGTTTAAAATATTTCATCTGTAACTATGTCGTTATCAAAACGACAACTTTACAATTCAAATTTACGGTACAATATTAGTCATGGAACAAGATTATTTTCAACAATCAAATATGGCCCATCGCCTGCCAGATGGCCGTTCAATGCCCCGACGCTTAAGCAATGATGCTCAAGACAAACGAAGTTTTGAAAATTTTTATCCGATACATTTTCGTGACCGCCGTTTTTGGATACCACTGTCTGTAATCGTGATTTCCCTAAATATTATTTGGTGGCGATTACCCCTACTCCATACCCAATCTCTTCAAGGTTCCATTACTTGGCAAATTGCACCATTATTTTGCTATACAATAGCAATAGCAGTGGGTATGGCGCTTATGATGACTCAGAACTTCCGTAGTCTGATTAGTTATATTTTTTTTGCTGTTGGTAGCTTGTTCACATTTAGTTCATTAATTCAATCAAGACATGAAATATTCGTCCTATTATTACTCTTATGTGTCTTCTTAGTCATCGTTCAACAACTCTGGCTTGGTTTACAAAATATTCTAGGATTAATTTTACTGGCCGTTCTAGCGACGTTCACAGTGCCTATTGCTATTTTTTATGTACAAAATAATTTTGTAACCGAGAAATTTATTTTGCAATTATTACCCATGTTTTTTAGCTTTATTTTCTATTTCAATCCCATCTTAATGCCAAATCCCGATGGTAGGAAATTGAGTATTTTAACACTTGGTCTATTCTGGGTTGTATTGTTCAGCCATCATGTTGGTGTCAGCACTATCTTTGTTGTACTTTTTAGCTTATTGGCTTTTGTACTACAGTTTATGAAGGCTAAGTTGGGTAATTGGCAGAATATGGGCTATATCTTATTACAAGCTTTCTCAATGTTATTGTTATATCATTAAAAAAAGAACACAGACGTGTTCTTTTTTTGCTTACAAATACCAATATTACTTCAATGATAACCAGCCTTCAATCATCTCTGTTAACCTAAGTTCAGCCGTCTGTCCTTTTAGCCAGACTAATCCAGGTATTTGATGACGCAAATAGGTTAATTGTCGCTTTGCGTACCGCCTAGAATCTTGTTGCAGTTGATTAATAGCTTTATCCAAAGTTACCTGATCGCGTAAGTAAGGGAAAAACTCCTTATAACCGATGGCCTTCCCTGATTGTAGTTTTTCCCCGCCAGCGTCCAGAATTGTCTGTGCTTCCTTCAACACGCCATCTTGAACCATTTGTGTAACACGGTGATTGATACGTTCATAAAGTAGCTCACGGGGCCAATCAAGGCCTATAACCAACGCATCATACTTTGGCCGTTGTGTTAATTTTGCATCTTTTTTCCCATATTTTGCAATTTGAATTGCCCTAATAACGCGTTGCTTGTTTTTTAAATCTACTTTTTGAGCACGATTAATATCTAAAGATTTTAATTCTACAACTAATTTGTCTAGTTCATAAGCATTTAATTTATGCACTTCTTCCGTATCGCTTGCGGCGTATTCTAGTTCTTGAAAGCCTAACAAAGCTTTAACGTATAACCCAGTGCCACCCACAATAATTGGTAATTTTCCTCGTGAAATGATATCAGCGATCACTTTATCTGCAGCAATAATAAAATCGCCCACAGAGTAATTAGCTGTTAAATCTACAATGTCAATTAAATGATGCGGAACAATGTTTTGTTCCTCTTTAGTCACTTTGGCAGTTCCGACGTCCAAGTTGCGATAAATTTGCATCGAATCAGCTGATACAATTTCACCGTTGAGACGTTGTGCCATCTGAATAGATAAGCTGCTTTTCCCAGAGGCTGTTGGCCCAGTCAACACTACTATTTTATTCATTAACTTTTTGTATCTCCTTACGTATTCGACAGGCCAACGCTACTTGATTTGTGATGATTCCTGGTAATTTTGCTTTGAATACAGCGCGCATATCTTCTTCCTTGTCAACCGTCCAAGGGCGAATGGGCAATCCTATACGCCAAAATAATTTTGGCTTTCTTTTTAGTATTCTAATATCAGGATGTACAAATTTAAATACACCAATAAGTTTTAACCACCAAACTTTGGGCGAAGGCCAGAATACTAGTGCAGCGATTTTAGCATTAGGTTGAAGCTTCCGTATTATTTTTAATGATTTTAAATTGAAGCTTTGATAAGTAATACCATATGTCGGATCAAACTGATTCACTAAATTTAGAACTTCTTGCTCAATGCCTGGATAGTCAATATGATCTGTTTTTATTTCTAAAAGTAGCGTTTTACTAAACCTTTCATTTTTTAAAAAAATTAATAATTCTTCTAGTGTTGGGATTGAAACATTATTCATCATTGGCTGTTTATAACTGCCTGCATCCAACATTTTTATTTCTGCTAGAGTTAGTTCCTTTACTAAACCAGTCCCATTGGTTGTTCGATCTACTGTTTCATCATGGATAACTACAAGATACCCATCTTTAGTACGATGTACATCAGTTTCAAGCATATCAATATCATATGCCAAGGCTGCCTCAAAAGCAGGTAGTGTGTTCTCTGGAGCAACGATTCGATATCCGCGGTGTGCTATTATTTCTGTCATGTTTTACCCAATCATAGTTATTTACAAATGCGCTGAAATGGTTGATAATAGTACTTAAAGAAACTTAAGAAAGTGGAAAAAATATGAAATCATTTAAATTAGGTGTTATCATTGGAACTTTTGGAACAGCTGCTGCAGTTGCTGGAAGTGCTTTAGTATATCGTCACAAAGTCATCAAGCCTATTGAAAAGGCAGAAGAAGAGTACAATGAAGTCTCTAAAGCAGCTATCAGAAGAAGCGTTGCTGCACATCAATCACGATACTAAGAAAAAGAACCGCACTATTGCAGTTCTTTTATTTTGTCTTTTTACCTTCATAACGATTAAAACCGCCTCGTAATATGAAAACCTTATCTTTTTCAAAACCTTGTTTGCTTAATGATTTAGCAGCTCGCACAGCGTCACGAAGGTTATCATCGTATAAAAAAATATCGCGATCTTTACGCAAACCAGATTTTCCCTGCAAAAAATTCATAGCAACAATGTTTCGAGATCCTAAAATGTGTGATCGTTTATACAACGTACTTTCACGTACGTCAATAATTTGGCCATTATCGGCTTCTAGTTTTTCAGTAAATTCAATGGGCTTTAACAATGTCCCATGCATTTTTGCCGAGACAAACACCCAAAGCCAACCAGCAAATGAAAACAGAATCCATGCAAATGCAATTGTCGCTACCAATAATAATATGTTATTCATATTTTTCCTCTTTAACCTCTTAAATAATCTTATTTAATTGTACCAAAAAAAAACGCTTTGTAGCGTTTAAGAAAATAAACTTTTAATTTTTTCAAGTGCCTCATGCTTCAATATAAGTTGTCCATGTTCATGCAGAACCTCATGTGTAACATGGCTGATACGAGAAAATTCTAAAGCAATTGCCAATTCATTTTTTAATTGTTCTTGACTGACAGAATGATCCGGAACTAATAGATTTAAATAATACGCACCCTCATACAAATATAGGTCAGAAACTAAATTTTCGATTTTAAGGCTATTCGCAATAGCAATAGCATTCTCAAAATCTGATAACGCCAATATTACTTGCGTATTTTCAAAGTTCTCTTGAGAACCATCTTTATGATCACTTGAAGATACTTTTGATTTCACAATATCTCCTTTATCTGATTGACGCAATTCTTGACGTCTCTTGTCAGAAATATTATCAATATTTGCCGGTTGCTTACTAGAAAAATTAGTAATATTATCTAATATGTCAGAAATTTTGTTTTCTTCATCTAGTCGTGAAATGAATAATTCCAATCCATTACGGTTTGGTAAAATTTGAAACGAAACTTGATCATCATCTTCAAAATCATGCTCAGTATCTACTTCAGACAAAATATTATAAAAAAAAGATTCGATTTTTTCATGATTACCTAATAATTCCATTACAGTAATTCCACGATCTTTTAAATCAGAATTATCAATCATAACACGGATTGTATTTTCATTAATTCTTTCCTTTTCCATATTAATATTCCTTTCAAAATTTATAGATCAGAGCTGATATTTCATTCAAAAAAATCTCATACTTCTTCAACAACTAAGTTCTTCGCTTCTTCCTCAAAGTCAGCCTTATATGTTGCACGAATTAATTCGCGCTGCCGCACAGTCCGTGGCAAAAAGCGACGAATTTCATCCTCATTGTAACCCACTTGCATGCGCCGATCATCAATAATTATTGGTCGCTTAAGTAATGAAGGATATTCCACAATCAATTTAATCAACCCATTTATAGTAAGATCCTCTAAACACATATCTAAATTTGCAAAAACTTTTGAACGTCTAGAAATTATTTCATCCGTATCATCTTCAGTTAAGCGCAACATTTTACTCACTTCTTCTGCTCGTAATGGTTCTTTACTTAAATTTCTTTCAAGGTAGGAAATATTGTGTTCTTCCAACCACTGCTTCGCTTTTCTGCATGAGGTACAACTCGGTGATAAAAATAATGTAACCATAAGAATGTTGACCTCCCAAAAATCTTAGTAATTACATTATACCGTAATTACTGACCAAAGTACATGAACCTGGTACAATCAACTTACAAAAAAGAAGTACCTCAAATGAGATACTTCTTTTCTATGTACGGCACCGCATCGTCCTATCCTCGCAGGAAGCGATCCTCCAACTACTTTCGGCGCTATAGAGCTTAACTTCTGTGTTCGGTATGGGAACAGGTGTGTCCTCTATGCTATCGACACGACACCTTGAGTGTTAGCCACTCAAAACTAAATAGTAACAAATTCTTCTTCTATCCTAAACCACTCATAATTGCTTATTCGAATATTTCTATCCGTTAGACTTTGGTTAAGTCCTCGACCTATTAGTACTAGTCCGCTCCATTGATCACTCAACTTCCACTTCTAGCCTATCTACCTCATCATCTCTAAGGGGTCTTACTCTATTAAATAGATGGGAAATCTCATCTCGAGGCGAGTTTCACACTTAGATGCTTTCAGCGTTTATCTCATCCATACATAGCTACCCA